>CAILAQ010000819.1 GCA_903832165.1 uncultured Bacteroidota bacterium
AATCTGAATTTTAAAGACTGGTAGAGAAATCACCTGCTGTTTTTAATCCATAGGCAAAGTAAAGGGGGACAAATTCGAGTTTCTGTTCGGGAAGCTTTTCGAAATTTGCACCTGATAGGACAAATCCTTTTGGACAATCGGGATAAGTTTTAAGAAATAAATGCAAACTCCTAAGTTTACCGGAGGGTCCGCTTTTTACTTCAATCGGATAGATTTTGCCATTTTTATCTATCAGGTAATCAACTTCAGCCAGACTGCTTTTCGCCTGGCGCGACCAATAATACAGGTCCTGTCCTGCCGATAAAAATTCCTGTCCGATGAATTGTTCCGCTATGGCACCCCGGTATATTGCCAGCAGATCATTGGAAAGCATATCAATATCCGGAGAAAGATTGTTCAGTGATCTCATTAATCCGATATCTGTCAACAGGGTTTTAAATACTTTCTCCGAGGCTGTTGAAGCAAAGGGCAACCCTGATCCTGATGCTGCTGATATTTTATAAAAAACACGTGCAGAACATAATAGATCATATGCTTTAGTGATGGTTGGATTAGTGAAGCCCTCGGCCAAATGTGCATATTTGGTTTGCCGACCAACCTTTGCCGCCACAGACGAAAGAACGCTCATAAGGCAACGCTTGTCGGAGTATGGTGCATATTTCGAAAAGTCCTGTCGGAAAGCATGAACAAGATCATTTTGAACTTCAAAAACGGCGGTCATACTTCCTGAGTCAGCATAAGTTTTCACACACTCAGGCATTCCCCCGATAAATAAGTATTTCCGGAGCTCGTCCATTAAACGATCATGAACAGCTTCAGACTGCGGTTTTGGATTGGTCAAAATGATATCGGCAAGTATGGGTTGATTGGTCGCCCATAAAAATTCCCCAAAATTCATTGGGTACATGTGAACCGTCTGGACTCTTCCAACTGGAAAACTGATATCCTGCAAAGCAAACTCCAAAAGCGATCCTGCGGCAATTACATGCAAATCCGGCAATTGCTCATAAAAGTATCTTAATGCCATGATGGCTTTGGGACATTCCTGAATCTCATCAATAAAGAGAAGGTCGTTTCCGGGAGTTATCCGGGTGTTCAACAGGACCTCCAATTCTTCTAGAATTCTCCTGGCATCGAGGTTGGGTTCAAAAACCCGGTGCCAGTCAGGATGTTTTTCCAGATCTACTACAATAACTTGTCCAGGAAAAAAGGCTTTTCCAAAATCGACAATCGACCATGATTTGCCCACCTGCCTGGTTCCCCGTACAATCAAGGGCTTGATGGTTTCTTGATTTTTCCAGGTCAGAAGCTGATCGGTGATTAGTCTTTTCATAGTTTGCCTTTAAAATTACAATGCAAATATAATACTCTGCCTTTAATTTTACAAACCTTATTCTGTTTTAGTCTTTGAACTTCTTGGCCAGTTCATTGATCTCGGCATCGGTGAGATCGCCGCCGATGACAATCTTATATCTGAAAATAATATGCTCGCCGGGATTGATGGTGATCTTAACCGGGGTGGTGTTCTTATCGAAATTGCGGCCACCGAGGTTATTGGTGGCAAACAGGCCGTAGCCCCGTGCATGCGACCAAGCCGGATAGTTAGGGTTTTTAGGATGATCGAATACCACGATCGTGATCACCTCACCCTTGTTTGTTGCTCGCAAAGCCACCCATGGACTCCGGGTCGACCAGACCGCGCTGCCTGTATCCCCCTTTGCATTCCGGTAAACACCGTTGACTCCATCGTTATTCAGCACCGGCACCACCGTTTCTTTCCCGCTGGCATCCAAGAACTTCTCGGCTTGAGTAGCCGGCTCTTCGAAAGCACGGTCGACCCTCAACCCGAGCAGCCCCTCCTTGTTTTCATTGAAAGTAACTTGCTGAACCGCCGTCAGGTCCGACGTGCGCTCGATGGTCCGTTGGTCACCGGTACCTGAAAAAACAAAAGTGGTCACTTCGTTTATAAGAACCTTTCCATTGAAATCTACCCAGTCGGAGCTCGCAACCAGCTCCCCTTTCCGGGGATTCTCCGATACCACTTTCCGGAATTTTATGGATCCGTATTTCGGTTTCTCTGAGGCTTCGATGGCAAAGGAATTGTTCCAGAAATCAAGCCCGTTTACATTGCCGAAATTCAGCCAGAGTCCAACCTGATGAGGATGGTCTGTCCGCTCAAAGGGCCTTGGATTCAGAGGGTAACCACGGGTAATAAATTTCCCCGAGGCACTCATGATCGGGTACAGCGCTTGTTTCTCCATATTGTCAGGATAGATAAATGCCGTAAAAAGCTTCCCGCCAATCAGCACATCAATCTTCTTTTCACTATCGAGATTTTTAAACGTAATTCTTTGCTGCTTTTCGCCAAAGGTTAGCAACGACAGCATAAAACTGAATATCAGTATCTTCATATTGTCTCAATAATTACACTAACCTGATTATCAAATTAGCAAATTAGCACATTTTCAAATTGGCACATTGGCACATTGGCACATTAGCACATTAGCAAATTGTCTAATTGGCACATTGATTAAAGTACTTTCCCAAACTCCATCAAAAAGGCCTTGATAAATCCATTGAGTTCGCCATCGAGCACGGCTTGCGGATTGCTGGTCTCGAATCCGGTGCGAAGGTCCTTCACCATTTTATAAGGGTGCAGTACATAGGAGCGGATTTGTGAGCCCCACTCGATTTTCTTTTTGGTGGCCTCCACTTTCTGCCGTTCCTCCATGCGCTTACGCAGTTCGATAGCAAACAGTTCAGAACGCAATAACCGGATGGCATTCTCCTTATTCTGCAGCTGACTGCGCGATTCACTGTTTTCTATGATGATGCCGGAAGGCCCGTGCTTCAGTCGCACTGCGGTCTCCACCTTGTTAACGTTCTGACCGCCTGCCCCACCTGAACGATAAGTATCCCAGGTAATATCAGCCGGATTGATATCGATTTCGATGGTATCATCTACTGCAGGTGACACAAATACCGACGCAAAAGTGGTATGGCGCTTATTGTTAGAATCGTATGGTGATAAGCGAACGAGCCGGTGAACTCCGTTTTCCGCTTTCAGATATCCGTATGCATATTCTCCAACGAATTCGAGAGTTACCGATTTTACTCCTGCCTCATCGCCAGCCTGAAAATCGATCTCTTTTACTTTATATCCGTTGATTTCTCCCCAGCGGATATACATTCTCATGAGCATACCGCACCAGTCGAGACTTTCGGTGCCGCCTGCCCCCGAATTGATTTTCATGATGGCCCCGAGAATATCCTCCTCTTTACGAAGCATATTCCGTGTTTCCAACTCCTCAATGAGGGCAAGGGTGTCAGTGTATTGCTTGTCGACATCTTCCTCCGAGGCTTCGCCCTCCTTATAGAAGTCGTATAGTATCTGCAGATCACCGGCAGCTGACATCACCTGATCATACGCCTTGACCCAGCTGTTGAGCACCCGGATTTGCTTCATATGTTTTTCTGCCTCTTTGGGATTATCCCAGAAACCCGCGAATTGGGTTTTCTCTTCCTCTTCCTTTAGCTGAATCTTCTTGTTATCGACGTCAAAGGAACCTCCTGAGCGCTGCGCCGCGCTCAACCATCTCTTTCACCTGATCGAGGGTTATCATAATAATTTAATTTCGGACAAAAGTACCTTTTTACTTAATTAGTCAATGTGCTAATATGCTAATATGCTAAGTGACAATTAAAGAAAGGAAGTTATTCTAAAAATAAATAGAATAAAAAACTGAACATTGCAATTCAGTACATTATTTCCATTAAAGCTATTCTTAAATTAGCACATTAGCACATTAGCATATTATGAGAACCGGCTTGGATAATTTGCTCCTTTCATCAGAAGTACAAAGTCTGGCTTTAGGGAAGATTGCGTACCTCGGCCATGCAGCCTCGGTTTCATGGAGGATGGAAAATGGGCTTGATGAGATGATTGGACTTTTTGGGAAGCGTGTGATCAAGGCATTCGGACCGCAGCACGGGTTCGGAACGGTGGTACAGGATAATATGATCGAGACCTCGCATGCACTTCATCCCGCCTGGAAAATTCCTGTTTACAGCTTATATGGCGAAACCCGCAAGCCGACAGATGAAATGCTTGACGGTATTGATACCCTGATTATCGATCTGCAGGATGTGGGTACGCGCGTGTACACTTATATATGGACCCTTTACCTCACGATGGAGGCTTGTCTGGGCAAGGATATCCGGATCGTGGTTCTCGACCGGCCTAACCCTATCGGTGGAATAAATATTGAAGGCAATCTGCCTGATCCGGATTGGTATTCGTTTGTCTGCCTGGCCCCAATTCCGATGAGGCACGGAAAAACCATCGGTGAAATGGCTGTATGGTTTAAGGAATTGAACCATTGGGATCTTGATTTGCAGGTTGTCCCAATGACCGGTTGGGAGCGGACCATGCTCTGGAAAGATACCGGTCGCTTATGGGTAAACCCCTCCCCCAACCTGCCGACTGCCGAAGGATGCCTGGTATATCCCGGCACGGTTATGTTAGAGGGAACAGTACTTTCGGAGGGTCGCGGGACGACCAGAAGTCTGGAACAGTTTGGTCATCCGGCTATTGACCCGTATTACCTCAGGAAAGAACTATTAAAATATCTGAAGGATAATAACCTGGAGGGCATGGTATTACGACCGGTTCATTTCCAGCCGGCCTTTCACAAATTTGCCGGAGTACTTTGTGGCGGATATCAGATCCACGTTATCGATCCTGATTTATTTCAGCCCTGGAAAACCATGCTGTATATATTGAAATTTCTTTATCACCATACCGATATCCGGCCATTCTGGAGCGAAAAGCCGTATGAATATCAGTTTGATGGGTTGGCGATTGACTGGATTAACGGCACCTCGACCATAAGAAAGTGGATTGAAGAAAGTAAGAAGGTTGAGATTCCAATTTAGAATTCCGAGTTCCGAAATTACAGATCCAAGTATTTGTGAAGTATAACAGATTTGAACGAAGAGTTGTAATTCCCGCGAAAGCGTTCTTACAGAAGGCATCCAACCTGGAATTCCTTTTCTGTCATCCTCGCGTATTCTAAGATAAAACCAAA
>CAILAQ010000820.1 GCA_903832165.1 uncultured Bacteroidota bacterium
TGCACTGGGGAAGGGCAGATTATATAGGGTGGGGACTTGGTTATAAATTCGATGTAAAATATGGAAAGAGAACAATCAGGTAATACATTTAAACCAGCCATGTATTTGCGTACACTCATTTTTGCAGCAGCCCTGTTGCTTAATGCGTGCGCCAAAGAGGGTGGCGTATGTGTTTCATCCAGCGGCCAGCTGGCGCAACAGATTCGCAACGTTCCGGATTTCAACCAGATTGACCTTCGGGATAACGTCAGCATTATCCTCACCACCGATACGGCCAGCCAACTGGTGGTGGAGGCCGGCCGGAATATCATCGGCGGCATCACAACAAGCGTGGAAAACGGTTATTTGGTCATTGGGAATACCAATACCTGCAACTGGCTGAGAGATTATAAAAAGCCTATCAACATATATATCTGCGCCAACAGGATATGGAGAATAAAATACAACGGATCTGGTGACATCACTAACCGCGACACACTCAAACTAGACTCCCTCACGGTTGAAGTATGGGGTGGTTGCGGAACAATCGATCTCACGGTTGACCTCTGGAAGGGCAACTTTAGTTTGAATATGGGCACCGTTGATTTCAGGCTCAAGGGCATAAGTGCAATTACCGCGGTATACGCCGGTGATTACGGACTATATGACGGCAGAGATTTAAAAACCGGATACACATATATAACCAGCAAAGGATCAAACGATTGCTATGTGATGGCAAAAAATTCCCTTGATGCAACAGTGGGGTCCATCGGAAATATTTATTATACCGGAAACCCTGCTGTTATTAAAGAAACCATACTTGGAAGCGGCAGGTTACTACCTTTCTGAAATTAGTAAGCACGTGCAAAAATAACCCGCTGGTCAGATGGTTTTCCTGAAAAGATACACTTTCCGGCTTCGCGCGGATTGTTTAGCGGAATAACCCTGATCGTTGCCTTCGTCTCCTCCTTGATAAGTTCCTCCGTGGCGGCAGTTCCATCCCAGTGTGCTGAGATAAAACCACCTTTTTCATCCAGTACCTTTTTAAACTCATCCCAGGTGTCAACCCTGAAAGTATTGCTTTCGCGGAAAGATAGTGCCCGGTCGAACAAGTTCGTCTGAATCAGATCAAGTAAATGAACAATCTTGTTTTCGATGTCAGTGATCTGCAGCACCTCTTTTTCAAGGGTATCCCTGCGGGCCACCTCCACGGTTCCGTGCTCGATATCGCGCGGGCCAACAGTGAGGCGCAAAGGCACGCCTTTAAACTCATATTCGGTGAATTTCCACCCGGGTTTATGGGTATCCCGATCATCATATTTTACTGTAATGCCTTTGGCTTCCAATGATTTTTTAATTGGCAGAACAGTCTCTGAAATCAGGGCCAGCTGCTCGGCGGTTTTAAATATCGGGACAATGGCAACCTGGATCGGAGCCAGTTTCGGAGGCAGCACCAGGCCGTGGTCATCAGAATGCGACATGATCAGCGCACCCATTAACCGGGTGGAAACGCCCCAGGAGGTAGCCCAAACATAGTCAAGCTGATTTTCCCGGTTCAGGTATTTCACATCAAATGCTTTCGCAAAATTTTGTCCAAGAAAATGAGATGTGCCAGCCTGCAGCGCCTTTCCATCCTGCATCAGGGCTTCAATGGCGTACGTTTCAATGGCTCCTGCAAACCTCTCAGCAGGCGATTTTGTTCCTTTGATCACCGGAATGGCCATCCAGTTCTCCGCAAAATCGGCA
>CAILAQ010000821.1 GCA_903832165.1 uncultured Bacteroidota bacterium
AAGGTGATTCCTGGCCAAAAACCCTTCAACTCATTTCTGGAAGATTTTTATAATCTGCATGGGGAGGAACCGGCGCTTTTCCTGAAGCATATTTTCTATTTACCGCATTTAAAAAGAAAAGTAGCTGAACGAATTTCCGGTTCAGCTGAGGAGGTTCATGACCTGGCATTGCCGACTGATGCCGAATCAATTCCTGAAAACATCCTGGAAAAGGTAAAAAGCATTGTTTCTTCGGTTCTAAACACGACGCCGGATCAAATATCACTGAATTCAAATCTGGTGTTGGATTTGGGTGCCGATTCACTCAATATTGTGGAAATTGTTTCCGAACTTGAGAATGCTTTTAAGGGATTCACCTCTCCTGAAATCAATAATATAAAAACCATTGGCGATCTGTGCCTGGTGGTTTTGGGCCAGTTCAGTACAAGCTCTGATTTAAAACCATCCCGATTTGATCCGGCTTTATCAAGGGAGGGCTGCATCCGGGTTGACCCCGAAAAAAACATTCTCTGGCAATTTCTGAACACTTTCACTACCCGTCAAAAAGAGTACTTTGTGTACGATGCCGTGGTGGGATCAACCACCCGCAAAACTTTCCTTTTGAAAGCGGCGGTTGTTTCAGGGCTTATTAAAAAGAGGGTGAAAGGCCAGCATGTCGGAATTATGTTGCCCGCATTGCAAAGCACTACCTTACTGATCATGGCCACTTATATGGCCGGGAAAATTCCGGTCATGCTTAACTGGACCGTGGGAAAAAAGGTGCTGGAACATTGTGCGGAAACGGCAGGTGTAGAAGTGGTTCTTACAGCCGAAAGCTTTGTCAAAAAAATTGAAGAACAGCTTCCTGAAAGTATTAAATCAAAGCTGCTGTTGCTGGAAAAGGAAATTCCTGAAATCAGTGTTGCCATAAAAATAAAAGGACTGATTGTTTCCCGATTTCCAAAACTATTCCTGAATTACAAGCATATTCATAACACGGCTGTAATCCTGTTTACCTCCGGAAGCGAAGCCATGCCAAAGGCTGTTCCCTTAACGCATCAGAATATCACCTGCGATTTGCATGGTGTTTTTGATCTGATCCGGATTGAAAATAAAATGATCCTTCTTGGATTCCTTCCGCCGTTTCACAGTTTTGGATTTGCGGCATTGGTTGCTCTGCCGCTGATTACAGGAATCAGGGTGGCCTATACGCCCAACCCCACTGATGCCCGCGAAGTATTGAAAGTTTTAAAACATACCAGGTCAAATATGCTGATTGGAACTCCTGGCTTTTTAAAGCTGTTACTGGCTGCCGGATCGGCCTATTATTTTAAATCTGTCCGCTACGTGATATGCGGAGCTGAAGCCATGCCCCTGGCATTAAAGGAACTTTTTGACAGCATGACCACTGATGCCAAACTGCTGGAAGGCTATGGAATTACTGAATGCGCTCCGGTAATTGCCGCCAATCCTCCAGAGAGGCAAAAAATGAACAGCGTAGGCAAATTTATACCTGGTGTAGAACATTTGATTATGGATCTGGCAACAGGGAGGCAGGTACAGCCGGGTGAGGCAGGAATGATTTATGTGCGGGGGAAAAATGTGTTTCATGGTTACCTGGGTGAAGAAACAATTAATCCTTTTGAAGAAATCGAT
>CAILAQ010000822.1 GCA_903832165.1 uncultured Bacteroidota bacterium
ATACCGGTCCATGTATCGGTCAGGCGTATCGCTCCAGGTTGAGGGATATCCGAATACTGAGTCCCTGTACATATTGTAAAACTTTGCCGGGACATTCTTTTTGGACCAGGGATCATGCGGAACGCCGATACTCAGAAACAGGGCGAAAGGTTCTTTTTGCTTTGAGGAGGACTGTACATATTTGATTGCCATATCGATCTGGGCATCCGGCTCATACACTGAATCTCCGTAATAAATTTTTTGCGGCTTATCCTCAAAATAGTAGCTGTGATAATTTTCGTGATGAAAATTATAGGCCTTCCAAACATCATTGAATCCTAGCCGGTAAGGACCCGGCGGGGTAAATGAGTATGCTACCGAATCATGAGAACCGGCAACATTCGACCAGAGATGCCATTTACCGATGTAGGCGGTGGAGTAACCACCATCACTCAGGACATTTGCAATAGTGCGATGATCGGGATTTATCCGAAGTTCATTGATCACCATGCCGGTACTGCTGGTGTATTTTCCTGTTAACAAAGACGCCCTCATCGGGGCAGAAACAGGCGAAACTGACACCGCGTTGCAGAAATTCATACTTTGCCTGGCAAGCCTGTCGAGGTTAGGCGTATGAGCCTGCAGATCACCGGCATACCCTACCCTGTCATGACGCAGCTGATCGGCAAAAACAAAAATAATATTGGGTCTTTTGTTCTCCTTTTCCTGCAGACTGTCAGTTTGCGGGCCAAGAAGAGGCAGTGCAAATGAGGCAAAAAGAATATTATTCACTCCGGTTAAAGTTATTTACATTTTTACCAAACTATGTCCTTGTTCGCTGATGCAAAGCAGTATACCTTGCAACGGCTAAATATAGTTAAATCCATGCGTACGGCATTTATCACAATACTCTTTCTGGCGATCCTAAACTCTGCATTCAGTCAGGGTTCGTGGAAAAACGATCTCACCAATCCCCTGAAAACAAAAAGAGACGTTGTAGAATCGTTTAACCTTGGGCATCCGGATATTGAAGCCCGCTATTTTTCAGCAATGAAGGAGGCTGCCAATCAGGAGATTGATTTTTTTCGAAGTCCCGGATCTGCACCATTCCAAGAATACATTCAGTTTCAGCGTTTCAGGAATCGAGTTCTCAACAATCTGAATGATGAGGATCCGATTGGTCTGTATTACGAATCGCAGAATATCTGGCAGGAATATGAATTTGAAAGACTGAAGAGCACTCCGGTGCTGAAGCTCAAATCCGGATCACCGGTCTGGACACCGATTGGTCCGGCTGGCAATGTTTCCATGTCGACCTCCCCACGCGACGGAGGAGGCAGAATTGACCGGTTGCGATTCGACCCGCGGAATGCAAACGTCATGTACGCTTGTTCACCCGGAGGCGGATTATGGAAAACCGCGGATGGCGGAATCAGCTGGACTCCACTCACGGATTTCCTTAATATCAGTGCGGTCTCAGATGTCCTGATTGATCCTTCGCATCCTGATCATCTTTATCTGGCTACCGGCGAGAGTGATAC
>CAILAQ010000823.1 GCA_903832165.1 uncultured Bacteroidota bacterium
ATTATTGGTTCTGGCTTTACCGATTAAAGCCCAGTCCGGACGTGGAGAAATCCGGCAAGGAAACCGCAACTTCAAAAATGAAAAGTTCGACATTGCAGAAATAGCTTACCGCAAAGCCCTTGAGGAAAAGAAATTAAATCAAATTGCTCAATTTAATCTTGGCGATGCCCTCTACCGTCAAAAGAAGTTCGAGGAAGCAGGAAACCAATTCGAGGCTGCCGCGGCATCTGAGATAAGTAAAGCCAATTCTGGCAAAGCTTACCATAACTATGGAAACTCCTTATTGCAGGCTGGCAAGATAGAGGAGAGCATAACTGCTTATAAAGATGCACTGAGAAGAAATCCGGCTGATCTCGCGACAAAATATAACCTCTCCTACGCGCAGATGATGAAAAAGAAACAGGATCAGCAGAAGAAGGACCAGCAAAACAAAGACAAGCAAGATCAGAATAAGGATCAGCAGCAAAGTAAAGATCAGCAACAACAGCAGCAGGATCAGCAGGATCAGAAGGATCAGCAGGATCAGAAGGATCAGAAGGATCAGAAATCAGAGCCAAAACAAGCTGATTCAAAAAATGTTAAGATCTCCAAGGAAGATGCAAAGAGATTATTGGAAGCATTGGCGACAGACGAAAAGAAAGTTCAGGACAAGGTGAAAAAGGAAAAAGCCAATGCCACAAAGGTTAGAACGGTAAAGGATTGGTAATGAAAAGAGCCATATTTGCAAACATGAAAACTTTATCACTGCTTCTCCTTTTGGGTTTTGGAATACACGGGGCCACCCTTGCCCAGGAGAGTATCCAGCTCACCGCTGAAGGGCCAAAGGTTATGGCAGTAGGTGAAGTAGCGCGTTTAGCCTATAGTATTAATGCCAAAGCTGATGGATTCAACGGACCTAAAATTGAAGGATTCCTGTTTTCCGGTCCGATGCTCTCCACCAGCATGAATACGCAGATTATTAATGGGCAGGTAAGTCAGTCAGTTACCTATACCTATAATTATAATGTTCAATCAACCAGGGAAGGTGTTTTCACTATTCCTTCGGCTGTTGCCACAGTTAAAGGGAAAAGCTATTCCAGCGAACCGGTTAAAATTGAAGTTGTTAAAGGCGCTCAGGAAAAGCAGGGACAAACTGGCGGGAGTAGCGATGGGGTGCCACAGGAAGATCTTTTTGCAAAAGTAGAGGTCGATCGGAATCAGGTGTACAAAGGAGAACAGATTTTCGCAACAATTAAGATTTATACCAGGGTGAACCTGGCTCGTTTCGGTGATATTAAAATTCCTGCATACGGTGGGTTTTGGAATCAGGAGATCCCGACTTCCGAACAGGTTAGCCTTGAAAGGACCAACTATAATGGCCGGGTATATAATGTAGGTATAATCAGAAGGACGATACTAGTACCCCAGAAAGTCGGTAAAATTGCAATCGAACCGTTTGAAATAGAATGTTTTGTAAACGTTCAGCGTAAAGGACAACGATCTCCTTTCGATGATTTCTTCGGAACCATGGAAACCGTCTCGAAAAAGGTAAAAAGCTCACCGGTTGAGATTACAGTCAAACCTTTCCCAGAGGGCCAGCCGGCCGGGTTTACCGGAGCTGTTGGAAAATTCACTGTAACGGCAGGTATCGATAAGAATGAGGTAAAGACAAATGAAGCCGTAACCCTTAAAATCAATGTTAAGGGTAATGGAAATCTCAAGCTGATTGAGTTGCCGGCTTTCCGTTTTCCTGCTGATCTGGAAGTATATGATCCTAAGATCACTGACAATATTGATGCGGGATCTAATGGAATTACCGGGTCCAAGAATTTTGAATATCTGATCATTCCTCGTCATGCAGGGACATTTGAAATTCCTCCCTGGAATTTCACCTATTTTGATCCTTCATCAGGAAGTTTCAAAACATTCACCAGTCAGATTATGTCCATTAATGCTGTAAAAGGCGAGAATGACACTGAATCCACAATTGTCAGCATCCCTGGCAAGGAGGATATTAGAGTAATCGGCCAGGATATCCGTTTTATCAAAACAGGCAAATCGAACTTTAAGGTACATGGTGACCATTTCTTTGCATCTACCGGTTTTATTTTTAGCTATATCATTCTTTCCCTGATATTTGTGGCAGCTATTCTGTTTTTCAGATCACGTTTCAGGAATCAAACCGATATAGAAGGAAGCAGGTTCAGAAAAGCCAATGCCATTAGCCGGAAGCGATTGGCGCTGGCCCGGAAATTTCTCGAAACTGCCAGTCGGGATGAATTTCTTGAAGCTCTTGCCAGAGCTCTTTGGGGGTATATGAGTGATAAATTCAACATAGATTTCTCTGATCTCAACCGTGATAATATACGTGATCTGCTAGAGGCTCGCGGGATAGATGAGGAAACCATCAGGCAATTTACAGAAACTATTGACCAAGCTGAATTTTTGAGGTTTGCACCGGCTACCGGTGAAGGTGACTTACAGGAATTGCTGGCAGACTCTGAAAAGGTAATTGTAAATGTTGAAAAAAATTATCGGAGGCAGCCATGAAAAAGAGAACCTTTGCCAGCCTGATTTTTGCCGTACTCCTCTGGGTTCCGGTTGCCGGACAGTCAAGGGTTGAACAACTGGTATTTGATAAAGCCAATCAGCTCTACCTTAACAGCGATTATTCAGCTGCCAGGGAAGAGTATCAAAAAGTCATTAATTCAGGATTTGAGTCGGCTGAGTTATACTATAACCTTGGAAACACATTTTACAAGCTGGGTCAAATTCCCTCGGCAATCCTATATTTTGAAAGGGCTTTGATACTGAATCCAAAAGATGTTGATATCCAATTCAACCTTGACCTCGTTAACAAGCTTGTGATTGATAAAATAAATCCGGTCAATGAATTCTTTATCAAGAAATGGATAAAGGCGGTTTCAGGAATCATGCCTGCAGGCAGCTGGGGACTGATCAGCATTGTGTCCTTTGCAATTCTTCTTCTTATGGCTGTTATTTTTTATGCAGCCAGGGATTTCACATTCAGGAGGCTAATAGTGCCCGGAGGTGCAGTTGCAGGGTTTATTCTGTTTTTTGCATTGATTTTGGGAGGCATTCAGAATAAATTGTCAGCACACCCTGATTCAGCTATTGTTTTCACCTCCTCCTTAACAGCGAAGAGTTCGCCGGATGCGAGCGGGACAGATCTTTTATTAATTCATGAAGGATTAAAAGTAATAATCACAGACAAGGTAGGTTCCTGGATCCGGATTCGTCTTGCGGATGGTAACGAAGCCTGGATTCCGGAGAGCAGTGTTGAACGGATTTAACTGCCCAGCATTTTCCTCTGATTCATCGAAAATATTACTGAATCGGCAATTTCGTCAAGGCTGAAATGTTCGCAGTTATAGAGAGCATCGAAAATCTGGATCTGAAATTTTTGTCCCAGGTAATATTCCAGAAATCTTTTGCGGTTTGCATCTTTCGTGGTTATCAGGTCGAGGGCTTTTTCTTTGGTTATGTTCTCGACTTTCATGATCCTGTTTATTCTCCATTCCAGAGGTGCCATCAGTCGAATGTGCAGTGATTTATTGATATCCCTGGTAAGGACAACCCCGGCCCGCCCAACAATGATAACATGCCCGGCCGCGCCCATGGAACGTATTACTTTTCCTACTGATTTCTTAATCGCATGATCCGATTTATAACTTTCCTTTTTGGTTGCCGCAAGAATATCATCAACCAGCGACCTCTCCTGATAATTAAATATATGATTGATATTTTCCGGTTCAACCTTCAGGTCTCTGGCTGCTTCTTCCAGAAGTTCCCTCCCGATCCATTTCCACTTGACAGGATGCGAGGCAGTTCCAAGGTTTAAGGCACCTAGTTTATCCACCAGAATTCCTGCGAGAATTTTTGACGGACATCCGTATTCTCTGGA
>CAILAQ010000824.1 GCA_903832165.1 uncultured Bacteroidota bacterium
ATATTCCACATGCCTTTTTGAGCATAAACCGTACAGATCTTAACAACAGCGATTGAATCATTAATGTCGGCCTTCTCTTTATCGAGATTGATAGAGTTCTTGATGAATTCTACTGCGCGATGAGCACCGGTTGTAACTGCCTGTATGGAAGCTCCTGTGAACCAATATATAACAGCCCCTCCTGAAATAAAACCAAGAATAACTGGTGCATCAGTCAAATTGATCTCGAGCATTCCAACCTTTTTCAGGATAAGGATAATACTGAAGATCATTGTTGTTGCGCCTATCACAGCGGTTCCGATCAAAACCGGTTTAGCGGTTGCCTTAAAGGTATTACCGGCTGAGTCGTTAGCTTCCAGATAATGTTTGCCTTCTTCAAAATTAGGTTCAAAGCCAAAGTCCTTTTTGACTTCAGCATGAATTCCCTTAATTTTCTCAATCTGGGAAAGTTCAAATACGGACTGGGCATTATCAGTTACCGGTCCGTAGCTGTCGACAGCGATTGTGACAGGTCCCATACCGAGAAATCCGAAGGCTACGAGGCCGAAAGCAAAAATACTCGGATAGGTCATGATGTCTGCCAGTCCCAGTTTTGAAATCTGGAAAGCGGTGAACATAAGGCCCATCATCACCATACCCTTCCAGAAAGCTGAAAAGTTACCGGCAACAAGTCCGGAAAGAATATTCAGGGAAGCACCACCTTCACGGGAGGCAATAACAATTTCGCGAACGTGACGGGAACTGGAGCTTGTAAAAGCTTTGGTCAGTTCAGGAATTATAGCAGCAGCAGCGGTTCCGCAGCTTATAATTGTTGCCAGTTTCCACCATACTCCGGCTCCGAGGGTGTCACCAAGAAGCAGCCAGCTGGCGAGATAGGTCATGACAATAGAAATTCCGGAAGTAATCCAAATCAGTGAGGACAGAGGGTTCTCGAAGTTAAATTCTTTAGAGTTACCATATTTATTGCGGTTGTATACCTGGTTGATACCATAAGAAAGCATTGAGGTAACCACCATCAAAAGGCGCATTGCAAATATCCAAACGATGAGCGAAGCCTGAAAATCAACCTTCATAATAGCGAGAACGATGAAAGAGATAAGGGCAACGCCGGTAACACCGTAGGTTTCAAATCCATCAGCGGTTGGTCCGACACTGTCGCCAGCGTTATCACCGGTACAATCGGCAATTACACCAGGATTACGAGGATCATCTTCCGGAAGGTTGAAAACGATCTTCATAAGGTCGGCTCCAATATCAGCGATCTTGGTAAAAATTCCACCAGCGATGCGGAGGGCACTGGCACCTAAAGATTCGCCGATTGCAAAACCGAGGAAGCAGGCACCGGCAGAGTCACCAGGAACGAAAAGAAGAATAGCAAGCATCATTATGAGCTCAACACAAATAAGAAGCAGCCCGATACTCATACCCGACTTAAGCGGGATGGACACTACTTCGAAAGGTTTTCCGCGCAGTGAAGCAAAAGAAGTGCGGCTGTTGGCCAGGGTGTTGATGCGTATTCCAAACCAGGCAACACCGTACGAGCCAAGTATCCCAAAGACAGACCACATGAGGATCATGGCAACCTTACCTACCTTCATACCACTGAGGGCAAGGAAATAGTAGGCCATAATCACTGCAATCAGTCCGAACAGGATCATAAGAAAACGACCTTGCTGAAGCAGATAGGTTTTACAGGTTTGATAAATGGTATTTGATACATCGAGCATTGACTTATGTGCCGGCAGATTAAGGATTGTGCGGTATTGCATGTATCCGAAATAGAGGCCAACCAACACGATCACCAAACCATAAAAAAGAAGATCCCATCCGGAGAGGGCACCGTTAAAAAAACTTACGGACTTCAGATCCGGGATCTTTAAGTCTGCTTCACCGGCAAAAACAGAGGCCGGAATGAGCATCAGCATTCCTAGGATTAATTTAAGTTGTTTCATTCGTAAATAAATTAGTGTTTCACGTTTAATTGGCTTGTACTACTTATCAGATTTATTTCGTTCAGTTTAGGCTAAGCAAATGTAATTATGTGGTTTGAAAAAGCAAGAGCAT
>CAILAQ010000825.1 GCA_903832165.1 uncultured Bacteroidota bacterium
AGCAGAAATAACGGTTGATATATTGTCTGCCGATAATTACAGGATGATGATAGCCTTAAAGTCGGTTGACTATGATAAAGAAATGATGAAGACGAAACTTCGAAACCCTGGTTCTAAACCGGGGTTTCTTATTTGTTCCAAAATAAACAAAGCTCGGTTTTTGGTAACAACCCTGATAATGTGCAACTGTATAAATTTCGCTAATGAAGTAATCAGCGTTTTGGTTATAATCAGTAGGGGCAAGTAGTTTTGATTTTAACTTGTGGCTAATGCAGTAAGTACACATAGTCATGAGCGTCCCGTTAGTTTTGGTAATGAAACCGGGAGGAGGCACAATGGCTCAGACGATTTTTATGATTCACGGAATGTTTGGCGGGCCGTGGTACTGGGAGAATTATCGGAATAAGTTTGAGGCTGAAGGGTATCGCTGCATCGCGACCACATTGCGCTATCATGATATGGATCCCCGTGGTGTTCCACATCCCGATTTAGGCACTACCGGTCTTCTGGATTACGTTGAACAGCTTGAACATGAGATCAGCCAGCTTGGCGAACCGCCTATTGTGATGGGGCACTCCATGGGGGCGCTTCTCGCCCAGATTCTTGTCACCCGCATACAGGCAAAGGCTCTTGTTCTGCTTACTCCCGCATCTCCTTATGGCATCATGGCTCTGACCCCCTCTGTTGTCAAGAGCTTCTGGAGCGTACAGACAACATGGGGCTTCTGGAAAAACCCGTTCCGGCAGAAATTCAGTGAAACCGCCTATTCAATGCTGCATCTGATGACCGAAACAGAACAGTGGGAGATTTATAATAAACTCGTTTATGAATCTGGAAGGGCAGCGACTCAAATCGGGTACTGGTTTCTGGACCCATCGCGGTCATCATTCGTCGATGAGTCCCTCGTTACCTGCCCGGTTCTTGTCGTAGCCGGAACGCTGGACCTTATCACCCCGGCATCAGTCGCTCGCAAAATTGCGAAAAAGTATGAGGCGGTTTCAACATACAAGGAGTTCAAAAATCATGCTCACTGGGTCGTTGGAGAGCCTGGATGGGAGGATGTCGCAGACTATGTGGGCGGTTGGCTCACTGAGCAGCGGTTAATTGCTGATATGCCAGGCTAATGAATAGTCCCAATTGAAATCATTCGCTTCGGCAGACTTAACGAGCAGTTCATAGCTATGCCCCATTGCCAAATCAACCCAGATATTTTCACTATTATCGTGAGTGCTCGAAGAAAAGGCAGATATGGTTTGGCTGGTGAGATCAAATAATTCAAGGTTCAGGTTTGGCAACCCTGTGCGTAACCTCCCATCATTGGTAACACTCATATTCCATACCAAAGATGCCGATAATTTTGAATCAGTGGCTGCATGAAATTTATATGTTGCGGTCTTATTGCTGCTTAAAAACCCGCCAAAGGCTTTTTCATAATCAAAGCCGTTCAAGCCAATCACTCCCGCATTGAGGCCACCATGTTCCAGACTTTTTTGCTCACCAGCTGCAATAATCTGATAGCTGTGAAGCACATTAACCTGACCCGCACCAAAACGCTCATCAAGGCCATTATTGGTTTGGTGGCCGGCACTGCGGTAATCGGTGATATCACCTTTGCCAGGGCTATTGTGTGTTACCCGATCTGCCCCGGCCATAAGTGCCGCTTTAATGGTTGCGGCCCGCTCGGCATTGTAAACAGTCCCGATACCGGTGACCATTGCAGAACTCCTGGAAAGCCGTAAGGCGCCTTTATGACCTGTTTCAACCAGCAACGCAGCCGTGGCGGCTACTTCCGGTGCAGCCGCACTGGTAGTCGATTCGGGAGCTACGACATCCGGTCGGGTACGTCCTGCCCTGTAGACCGGATCAACAGGTTTAGAGCCATAATCAAGATTGCCACTACATTTACCCACCGCAATAACATTATAGGCGCTATTCAACAAAGCATTAACCCCAGGCCCGTTACCCATGGCAACGACCTGAATAAGCTCCTTCCTCTGCACCTGTCTATCCACCAAGCGCAAAATGATCCCCGTCTGTAATGCATTATTACCGTTACCGACCAAGCTTTGGTTGACAATCCGACTGCTGTTAGGCGGTACTGAAACCAAAGGGTGGAACAGGCTTTTTATCCAGTCAGAGAAACCATAACTGGTAATAGTACGAATACCAGGAGCCATTGAACCGGCACCATAAAAAAGTGAACCGACCCAGGTTGCATGACCAGACGGCGAAATGCTTGCAGCACAAGGGAAGCGGAAGGTTTTGCCTGCAAACTGCGTGCTCGTGGTATTCGGTGCATAAACAGTTCCACCAGCTTCAACCTGCATTACTTTTACACCAGCACCAGTCGGCATACTTGCACCCAGCAAAGCTTTCAGATCGGCATAGCCGATATCAGTCTTATAATCAGCAAAAGAAACCGGCGTGAAAGACAAGACAAACACAAGACAAAGCCAGTATTTATTAGCACTGTTCATAAAATCCTCAATGGTTTTTGTACTTCTGGTATCTTC
>CAILAQ010000826.1 GCA_903832165.1 uncultured Bacteroidota bacterium
ATCGATACCGGACGGAGCAACGGTATAGATCACTCCCCTTCGCGGCATGGTTTTATATTCGTCTTTGCTGTATACTCCAACACTCGCAGGTATTTCCCAGGTTTCACGGGTCAGGTCGGGACTGATCACCTGCCAGCTGTTACCGCCGTTCAAGGTTTTAAACAGCACATTTCCGGCAAAATAAAGGGTTTTATTATCCACCGGACTAAACAATAACGGTGCTGTCCTTACGAATCGGACCTTTCCGGTGCGTACCGCCTCGGGTGAGACATTCTGCACCTGACCGGTCCGTTTATCAAAGCGGGTGACCTTTCCACCGTATATAATATCCGGATCGAGAGGATCGGCTGCCACATAACCATATTCTTCCACGCCAACGGAATGCCACTCCCTGAAAGTGATGCCGCCGTCGTTGCCCCGTGAGGCAACCCCCGCACTGCCACTTTCCTGCTGACCGCCATACACATTATATGGAAAGGCATTATCAGTGCTGACATGAAAAAACTGGGCCGTAGGCTGATTATACCAGGAGGAGAAAGTCTGGCCGCCATTAACAGTAATGATCGCCCCCTGATCACTGGCAATCAATATGATATCTGTATTATTCGGATTGATCCATATGCGGTGGTAATCATCACCGCCCGGTGCGCCACGGAATGCAGCCCAGGTTTTGCCGCCGTCGATGGACTTCCATGTTACCACATTAGCGCTGTATACAATTTCCGGGTTTTTCGGGTCCACCCTCACCTCAGCAAAATCGGACCCTCTTCCCCAATATCGCTGGTCGGCCTGTACCCTTATCCAGCTTTCCCCTGCATCATCGCTCCGGTAAATTCCCCCTTCACGGCCGGCATCCACTGTGGCAAACATTCTCTTTGAGTCAGAAGGAGCAATGCAAAACCCGATTCTTCCCAGTCCCTGTTCCGTGGTTGGCAGCCCTTTTATTATTTTTCTCCAGGTGGTTCCGCCGTCGGTACTTTTAAATAGACCGCTTTCCTTGCCGTTCCATTCACCGTTCTCCCAGGGGCCTTGCCGTCCGGCCCACATATCGGCAAAAACGATCTGAGGATTATTCGGATCGATGGTCACCTGGATCGCACCCGTATTTTCGTCGATATATAAAACCTTTTCCCAGGCAGTGCCTCCATTCACAGAGCGGTAAACACCCCTTTCCGTATTGGGTCCGTAAGGATGACCCAGTGCCGCAACAAATACCCTGTTCTCATTCGCCGGGTCGACAGATAATCCGCCGATCTGCAGTACTTCATTCAATCCCAGATGTTTCCATGTTTTTCCGGCATCAGTTGATTTATACATTCCATCACCCACCGACAGATCAGGGCGTTGCACACCTTCGCCGCTCCCCACATAAATCACATTGGGGTTCGATGGCGCCACCGCCACATCACCAATAGACCCGGTAGGCTGATCATCGAAAATCGGAATCCAGGTACGGCCAAAGTCAGTGGTTTTCCATACTCCGCCGTTATTTACGCCGATGTAAAAGGTATTGGGCTGCTGCCGTACGCCCACTGCACCGACAGTTCGGCCGCCGCGGTGGGGCCCGATCATCCGCCAGCGCATCGCATTGTAATATTTTGAATCAACAGATTGCGCCTCTGCACACGAGAACAGAAAGGCTGCAGACAATATCAAAAGAAAATGTTTTGCCATGGTAAATAGTAATAATGGAAGGTAAGATAAGGGTTTTTGTCAATCCAATTCTTTAATCTTATCTTAGGCTTATGTTTAACGGAGATTAAACCATGGATAGACAGAATATCCTATTGGCCTTTTGTTTATTACTCCTAATCGCCTGCAAGAAGGACAATTCGCCACAAGTAGAAACAACCTGAAAGGGCCAATAGCACCACCACTATCATAAACGGGTAAGTAAGGATTCCTTTTTTCATAATGGATTAGCTTAAAATGGCATGACAATGTGCATTCTTAACTATGTATAATCCACTGATTACTGTAAAGAAAGTCTAAAGATGTAAGGATGTTATCGCCTCATCCATGATCCTCAGAGCATCCGGGTATCCGACAAAGGTGAGAATCTGCCGGGTGCCCTGAACCAGGTCCGCATCGGAAACAAATGACTGCCATAGCTGATTGAGTTTTCCGGATGGCGTCAGAGCACTGTTCCAAATGGGATAAAAAGTGTTCTTCTGCAATGAAATCAGCAGGATCTGGTTCGTGTATTTTTCGGCCTGTTCACGGCGCGTACTGAAGAATTCAAACTGCGATCCCAATATGCCCTGTCCCTGGCTGAGCAGGAGAGCTGCCTGCGCATGAAAGATTTTTCTGCGGCTTCCGCTCGTGGAAACCTGATTGAAACTGCTATCGGAGACACCCTCGGCAGCTGCCGACAGCCGCGACCGGAGGGCAGCCATGTCGCCAACCTGCGGTCGGTGGTATTTTTCAAGAACACCCTCGCAGTTGAGAATCCAGGCTCTTAAACCGGAAATGAAGGAAATATCCCTTTTTTCGTATAAGGATGCAAGATCCGGAACTCGGGACATGAGTCCGTACAGTTCATCCAGAAAAGAGGTTACAATGATTTGCATGTTGTTACTCGGGGACGAGTCTTTTCAGTTCAGGCTTTTCATTCGTCATATCGAATTCCATATTCAGCGCATCCTCGGTGATGGAGAGTTTCAGGTAAACCACACTGGCTGCCTGGTCGGGCGACTGGCCGTATTCCTTGATTGCGGAGCTCCTGGGATTGATGTTGATACCGACCGGTTTTCTAGGAAGCTGACTAAGCGTTTTCTCCACTTGTTTGCGCACTTCAGCCACCACCTTTTCATGGATATCGGCAGGCACCTCCTTTCGCTGGGCTGAAGAAAGGATATGACTTGATATTCTGGAAGTTACCGAATCGATGGACAGGGGTCTGAGTTCCCCCAGGGCAAGCCGTTCATCGGTACCTATAATCCGGGTAATCTCGTTCAGGGTGAGATGAATTTTCTGTCCTTTCAATACCTGCCGGATATCCACGGATAATGCCTTGTTTAACAGTTTCGGGTCAGTTTTTTCAACGTAACCATCCGGGACGTCATCGATAACCACGGGTACGGTTATTTCGATATTGGGGAGCCTCATCCGGGGAATCGGAAAATTCTTAAGAAGCCCTTGCTCATCACCGGCATAAAGCTTTGCAGTCCGAATGGTCTCTACGTCGGCCATCACCCGGGCCCGGGTCAGCTCTTCAAGAATGTGTCCCAGGAAATCACTTAAATCGGCCATAGCTGAGTAGTATTAGGTATCAATCGATGATGGAATTGTGAAAAAACGGAACACTCCGTAACAGGCACGGAGCGTCCGTTTACCAGTCAGTTATCAGGCTGGATTTCCTGTGGGTGAAGATTTGATTGCCCCCTCGAGAATTCCCAGAAGCTTTTCCATGCCGGCAGGCATTTCATCCTGTGTGGCACGCACATGAATCTGCATCGAATAAGTCCTTTCAACGGTACTGCCGCTGGCTGACTTTTTCTGATAGGAACAACTGACATTCAGCTTGGCGGATCCGCTGATCCACCCCTGTTTAACCTCCAGATTGGCTCCGATATTGAATTCAGAACTGGTGGATGAAGTTTCCATCGAGTTGATCTTGGCATTGAAGTCAACCGTTGCCTCCTCAACCCGGATAAATGGAATCGGGAGTATGGTGAGGAGAGGCACCTCGATTTTCATTTCTGCGTAAACCGCTAAAACTGCGTCTTTCGCAGCTACCGCTGGGATAGCCGCTGCGGTTGCGGTTGCCGGAACCTCCGGTTTTGCATCCACCGCCGGTTGGTAGGGTTGCACCTCCTTGGGATACTTGAACTCTACGTATACCGGTTGATTCTTTTCATCGAAGCCCACTGTTTTGATAAATTCAGCCGTGGCTTTTGCTGCTAACGTCTGAGCTTCTATCACAGCTACCAATGGTCCGCCGATGAGGGCGCCAAAGTTAATGCTGGATAGTTCTGCTCCTGGATTGACTGCCATAATACCTCCTGGATTAAGGTTAAAAACTATTGTTAAGCAAAAATTTTGGTTGAATGGTGGTTCTGACTATTAATCCCCGACACCTGCAAATGGTAACCCCGGATTCAGAGTTAGTTCATAAACAGTAGAAAGTTCAATTTCCGGTTCCCGAACCCGTCCACTGGTAATTTCACGGTATCGGTATTCAACCAGGTTCCGACTCCAATGGACATTAAAGTTCTCGATATGACCGGTAAGGTTGTCCTGATAAAGAATCTGGGTAGGTTGAAAAATTAGTTGTTCTGTAGAAAGTCTTGACCTGAATTTTAAAGGCCGGCAGTTTCTGATTGCCGGCCTTAAACTTATTC
>CAILAQ010000827.1 GCA_903832165.1 uncultured Bacteroidota bacterium
ACCAACATCCTTAGTATCGAAGTTAGCTGTACCTCCAGTATAACTGACCAAGTCGCCGCTGAAAACACCTGTCAAACTGCGGGTTAGGATTATTGCTTTGGTATTACCATCATACTCCTTATTTTCGGCAGTAATTCGTCCATTGATAGCCAGCGCGTTGATAATACCGTGTACATCTACAAAAACAACCTGGTAGTTATGCCCTCCATTACGGTCATCCACAGAGCCCGATGGAGTGAGAATTTTGCTTGTACCCACCAATTTATTATTGAATTTCTGAATAAATCCAGCGACATCACTTCCTACGAGAGCGGGTGAAACGGTTGGAATGCCGGTGGAAGCGGTGCTGGCATTATAGGTTTTTGTATGGACCACGGCTGTAACTGTGATGGGTTTGGCCATGATCGTAAAATTCGCCGGCACAAAAATGATGGAATATTTTGCTCCTGCCGACAGTGAGCCCAATGTGCATGCGTAGGTTCCCGCATTTTCGCCCGATAGTCGTGAAAGCGCACCGGTAAACGAATCGCCCGATTCCAGAGCCGGTGAAACGGAATAGGTGAATACCGGATCGGATGCACCATAAATCTTTGACTGCAGAATGGTTACTGTTACCGTGATCGCTCTGGTGCCGGCAGTGATGCTGAACTGTGGTGCTGTGGCGATGGACAAGCTATAATTGGAGCCAGCTGATAAAGTACCCAGTGTAAACGAGTAGTTTCCAACGGTTTCGCCAGGCTGTCGTGATAATGCACCAGAAAATGAATCACCGGATACCAAAGCCGGTGAGAATAAAAAAACGAAAACCGGGTCGGCGACACCAGTGACTTTTGTCTGGCCTGAGACAGGGGTAATCATAACAGCCAATTGCGTGATCGTTAGATTGGCCGGCCCATAGGACTCATTGTAGTTGCCCCCATAAGTATAGCTACCTTTGTGGATCGAGTAAACACCAACACCAGCACCTGCTTCGCGGGTTAGTGTGCCACTGGCAAAATCGCCTGGCGCAATGCTACCCGACGTTACAGTTGCGGTAAAAAGAGGATCATCATCTCCGTAAGTTTTGGTTTTGGCATCGGCCGTGATTGCAATCGCCTTTGCAGTGACATTGGCAATTGTGGTAACTATTGTATTAACAGCATAATACACTGCATTTGTCCCTGTAATACTGATGGCGGCCGTCACCAATTTGCCATTTCCAACATTTTTAGTATCAAACCGGGCATTGGCGATCATAACATTCACGTCGACCCCGCTCGCCAATCCGTTTACAATGACACTGCCCGCTGGCACCACTGCATCGGTAGTTCCATCATAAACCTTGTTATCGGCACTGATGTGGATAGTCAATTCGACTTTCGCCGAAAGCCGAACAAATGCCGATCCAAGCACCTCATAAACTGGGTTATAAGGTTGTCCATTACTATTATTAATGTCGACCATGGATATTTCCCTGCTATTACTTTCATCCCAGAATTTAATGGTTATGGAATGACCAGCGGTAAAACCAGGCGAATCACCATTTGCTTGTGAGGTAATGATGGATGATGAGGAAAAATGGCTTGTAACCAAACCAACACAGATCGGCCCGTCGAAGGCAGCAATTTCATCACCAGATGACAGATCAACACCCCCAAGTTTTGCATCGAGAATATTAATATTCATTTGATTGTATCCGTTTCCGGTCCAGGCCACCTGAAAATGCCCGTTGAAAAAGCCGTTCCCAGGAAGGGATTTCTCAACTTTGGCTACACCCGAAATAGTTCCAAGCAGCATCGATATACAAATTAAATATTCTTTCATCTAATTAGGTTTTTGCGACTGTGTTTTAATAATTCCATTAAATCTCAAGCCATTACAACGGAGGTAATAAATGCCGGATTTTAAAGGAATCCCCTGATCATTGGTTCCGTTCCATTTTATAATTTTCTTCCCCTGGATGCTACCAAGGAATACGGAGCATACTTTTCTACCCAGCACATCATAAATCATCAGATCGATTTTCTCATTTCCAGAAGAACTGACCTCAAAAGTGATTTCATTCGTAAACGGATTGGGATAGAACCTCACGCTTAATGAATTACCAAAATTCTGGATTGCACTGACTTTCAGGAATAGCGACCCGCCTTTTCGGAAGGACGCTATGCCATTTTTCAGAACCGCTGTCGTCAGTTGCGATTCGGCTCCATTACAATACAATTTTAAGGTAATCGGGTTTCCATTGGTGAATCCATTGATTGTTTCGGAAAGCCCGTCGTTGGCTGAAACAGGAATGCTCATGGTACCAGCCATTATCTGTTCGGCACCTATTGTTGTCGCCCCAACACAAACGGCACCGTCAAATATTCCAATCTCATCGCCCGGCATAAGGGCTGAATTATTAAGTTCCATCAGGTTGATATTCATGTGATCAAATCCATTTCCTGTGAAGACAGGCTCAAAGTGGCTGGAAGCGAGAAGTTCAGCAACAAGGAAAGCTTCCTTACCTCCCGTTTCACTAATGGTAAGCAGAGCAGAACCATTCACTTTAACCAGATATCCTTTACCCGCTATAAAATCTCCAATATTATTGTGCCAGCCCAAACCCGAGCCCCAATCTTCAATAGCATAACCTTTTTCGTTCATCACTTTTTCCAGCAGGCCGGCATCGATCAACTTCTGAACCACGGATTGGCCATTTTGATTACCCAAAGTTGGATAAGAAATAATGTTCCATCCGGTTACAAGCGGAATCTCCAATGGAAGCGAAATGAAAGTACCTTCAAGGGTTAAAGAACAGTTTGATAAAACATTCACCCGATAACCTTCAGTAGTCAGGAGATTGCCTATCCCATTCTTCCATCCACCAAAATCAGAACCCCAATCTTCAATAGCCTTACCCTTTTCATCCTGCACCTTTTTAAGTTTGGTACTATCAATGAGTGGCTGGAAAATGTTTCCCAAATTGGGGTCAGAAGGATTAATATAAGATGAAATGATGTTCCATCCGGTTATCATCTGTATCAAATGGGCTGATCGAAAGATGGCAAAGGTGACAAGTGGAACAGCCATAACCAGCGAATAATTTGGACCTGCCGAAAGTGTGCCCAAAGTGAAAGAGTAGATTCCCGCATTCTCGCCGGGAATACGATCCAGAGCTCCTGTGAGACTTTCACCTGCAACCGGAACAGGGGAATTCGACCAAACAAAAACAGGATCGGAGCCGCCAACGGCTTTTCTTTGACCAGAAGCAGGAATAATGGTTATCTCTTTTACTGTAATGCTTGCCGACAGTGTTGGTTGATTCAGTCTGTAGTTAGCTGCACCAACACCTGCTAAAGAAAATCCTGTAACATTAACAACAATATTGCTGGCCACATTTCCTGATGTGAAAGCAGCAAGAACAGCACCCTCAATGGTCACCATATCAGCATTTACAACACCTGCAAGCGTAGCGGTGCCTGTCAATGTTGCAGTTGTATTGCCATCGTAAACCTTGTTGTTTGCGGTGATCCCTGTTACAGTGAGTTCCTTGCGTGAAACTGTCAAGCTTAAAGCATCAGAGAACACTTCGGAGCAGGTACCGCTTTTTACCTGAGCACGATATTGCCAGATACCGATCGAGGTGGGAAGTTCGTTGAGTGTTGTTGAAGTGCAAACGATATCAGTCCAGGTACCAGAACTAATGCTCTTCTGCCATTTCATCACCGATCCGGTATGGCCGCCTAGTGTCATTACTCCGGTAGAGTCGCCATAGGTAATCAGGCTGGCACCGCTGATGACACCGCCGACAGTAGGATTTGTGCAGCCGTTTACCGTTAGCGACTGATGAACGCCGGTAGCAGGGTTCCAGTTGAGATCACCGGCCTGCGAAGCCTCAATAAC
>CAILAQ010000828.1 GCA_903832165.1 uncultured Bacteroidota bacterium
CTATACGAACTGAAGGGATAGGTTGATTTTCACGTACCTGAGTGAAATTAATATATAAACCTGAAGTGAACTGAAACTCAGGCGTATATTTTACCATTTTTACGGAATCGGACTGGGCGATACCGGAGACAACGGAGAGAAGGGTGAGAAAAGCAAGAGTTATATAACGCATAAATTCAAATTTACTTTATTTACTTTTAAACATTCCAACTTTGATGATGCAAAAGTACAAAATCTATGCCGCAGGTCAGTTTGTTGATACCTCTGGTACTCTCGAGGTAAAACGACCGTATGATAACAGTCTGTTTGCCACTACTGGTTTAGCTGATTCCGCTCTGTTAGGCGAAGTTATTTTGCAGGCGAGCAAGGCAGAAGAGGCCATGAAAAAAATGGCTGCATACCAAAGAAGCCAGGTTCTTGTAAAGATTGCTGAGGGGATGACTGAGAATAAGAAGCTTCTCTCAGAGGTGCTTTGTCAGGAGACTGGGAAACCAGTACGTTTTGCCATGGCTGAGGTTGAACGTGCGATTCAGGTCTTTAAAGTAGCTTCGGAGGAAGCCCGCAGAATTCCAGGCGAATACCTTTCGCTTGATTGGACTGCAGCTGGTGAAGGGAAGGAAGGCTGGGTGAAATATTTTCCGATCGGACTTGTCGGAGCTATATCTCCGTTCAATTTCCCGCTTAATCTTTCGTCGCATAAACTGGCGCCAGCGATTGCAACCGGAAACCCGGTCATTCTCAAACCTGCATCACAGACTCCTGTCACCGTTCTGGAACTGGCAAAAATTATCAACGAATGTGGCTTGCCTGAGGGGGCCGTATCAATTCTTCCAATGACACGTGAAACCGGTGGTCTTCTCTTTACAGATCCTGCGGTCAGGCTTATTACCTTCACCGGTTCGCCTGAGGTAGGCTGGAAAATAAAAGAAAGATCAGGACGTAAACGGGTGGTATTGGAATTAGGTGGTAATGCCGGCGTGTTGGTTTCGGACTCGGCAGATATTCACCCAGCCGTTCAAAAGAGTGTAGCTGGCGGATTTGCCTATTCGGGCCAGGTTTGCATCCATGTACAGCGTATATTCGTTACAGAAAACAGGTTTGATGAATTTATCAAACTATTTATTGAGACTACATCTAAACTGAAGAGCGGTGATCCTCTGGATCAGACAACTGATATTTCAGCCATGATCGACGAAGCTAATGCTTGCAGGGTTGAGAGTTGGATTGGTGAGGCTCTGAAGGATGGGGCAAAAGTGCTGTTGGGTGGCAAAAGAACTGGCAGCTACATTGAACCGACTGTCATGACAGGCACCAAACCGGGCATGAAGGTTTGTGATCTTGAAATATTCGGACCTCTAGTCTGTGTGGAAAAAGTAGCAAGCTTTGCTGAAGGAATCTCCCGGATTAATGATTCTCAATATGGCCTCCAGGCGGGGGTGTTCACAAACGCAATAGATGAAATGAATCTGGCCTTTGATAAACTCGAGGTTGGAGGTGTCATAATTAATGATGTCCCTACTTTTCGTGTGGACCATATGCCGTACGGGGGAGTAAAAGAATCAGGTTATGGAAGAGAAGGTGTGAAATATGCCATGCTTGACATGTTGGAACCTCGCCTTCTCGTAAAGAACAAATAATGGAAATTTTGATATTCTAAATTATGAAAAAATTTATTTCTCTTATCGTGATGTCTGTTTGCCTGGCTTCGATAGCGTCAGCCCAGAACGCGAAAAAGCCAGTTGATTTCAGCTTGTATGATAGTTGGAAAAGCCTTTCATCCCAACAGATTTCAGATGATGGGAATTGGCTCCTCTGGACCATAAATCCTCAAAACGGAGACGGCCAGTTGTTTGTGAGAGCCTGGAATGAAACCTCAGACCAGCGTATTTTCAGGAGAGGTGCTCAGCCCAATTTTTCGCCTAATTCAGATTATATGGTCTTTAAAATATTGCCGCAGGCCGATTCTGTTCGCAAAGCTAAAATCAAGAAGGTTAAAACAGAGAAGATGCCGAAGGATACGCTTGGAATTTACATACTGGCGAGTGATAAGCTGATAACTTTCCCGAATATTAAAACATTCAAGCTGGCGGAGGAGTCTTCATCGTGGATTGCCTTTCAGCAGGAGGATTTAAAGGCGGATGTAAAACCCGAGAAGAAAGATACTACAGCTGCGGGGAAAAAAGAGGATGCAAAGGCAAAAAAGAAACCTGAATTCAACGGGGCACCTCTGATTGTCATGAATCCGCTAACCCGTGATTCTCAAAATTTTCCGCTGGTTACAGAATTTGGATTCACCAAGCACGGAAAATGGCTATATATGGTCAGCATAAAAGAGGATTCGCTGAAGACATCTACTGTCAGGGTATTTGACACTAAAGCAGGTGTTTCAAAAACAGTATGGGAGCAAACCGGGGTTGTGAAGAATCTGATATGTGATGAAAATGCGACAGAATTAGCTTTCCTGTTTTCCATTGATACAGCCAAAATCAAGAGATATAGTCTTTGGTACTGGTCAGAAAAGGATAGCAAGCCCAAAATGATAGTTGACGCAGGTAGTCCTGGAATGACTAATGACATGAGCGTCAGCGAAAATGGAAGGATCAACTTTTCGCCAAATGGACAGCGAATCTTTTTTGGAACTGCAAAAACCCCTATAGTAAAAAAAGAGGAAAAGGATACCCTGCTGGCTGACGACAAGGTGACTGTGGATATCTGGCAATGGCAGGAAGATGAATTGCAAAGTATTCAATTAAAGCAGGTTGATCAGACAAGGAAAAAGACTTATCAGGCCGTTTACAATATACGCAAGGGGCAGATGGTTCAGTTGGGAGATTCACTTTTTATTGATAATTACCGCCTGGTAAAGCAAGGGGACTCTGATATTGCTTTAGGCTTTTTTGATATTCCTTACCGGTTGCAGAATTCCATTAATTATAAAAATACCAAGGATATCTATCTTACCGACATCAATACCGGAGCAGGCAAGCCATTATTCGAAAAGGTTGAATTCAGCCCGCAGCTTTCACCCCAGGGAAAATTTCTTTATTGGTGGGAACCTGCTGACAGTTCATGGTATTGCTATAGTATGAAGGACAAAGCCAAGCTAAACCTGACGCATGGTATTGCAACCGGGTTCACTGACGACATTCATGATACACCGGATGATCCGGGAAGTTATGGTGCCCTGGGTTGGGCTGACAATGATGAATGGCTTTACCTTTATGACAAGTTTGATATATGGAAGTTTGATCCGGACGGCAAGAAGCAGGCAGTTTGCGTTACCAATGGATTTGGAAGAAAGAATGATCTCAGCATACGATATATATCATTGGATCCGGAAGAGAAGTTTATCGATACAAAGAAAGATAACCTGTTTAGCACAAGGCAGGTAAAGACTAAGAAATCAGGATATTGCCGGTTCTCAATTGAAATACCTGATATCAGAATGCTAATGCAGGAAGATTGTTCGTTCGGACGACCATCTAGAGCTAAAAATGCAGACAAGCTCTTGTGGACCAGGAGTACCGTTGCTGAGTTCCCTGATTTCTGGACCGGGGACCTCAGTTTTGGGCAAGCTCGCAAGATCAGTGTTGCCAATCCTCAGCAGTCTGAGTATTTATGGGCAAGTGTGGAGTTGGTGGAATGGCCCGACCTGAATGGGAAAGTGCATCAGGGGTTATTGTATAAGCCTGAAAATATGGATCCGGCCAAGAAATATCCGATGATTGTTTATTTCTATGAAAGGCATTCTGATGGATTGCATACTCACTATGTTCCGAAGTCAAGTGCCAGTGTAGTAAATCCGTTGGAATACGCCTCTAACGGTTATTTGATTTTTATGCCGGATATCCACTTTATGAACGGGTTGCCAGGTAAATCTTTCTATAATGCGATTATGAGCGGTGTATTTGAGCTCAGTAAGCGGAATTATGTCGACATGAAGCATCTTGGTATTCAGGGACAAAGCTGGGGAGGTTATGGGACAGCCTATATGATTACCCAAACAGGTATTTTCGCAGCTGCCTCGCCGGGAGCTCCGGTCAGCAATATGACTTCGGCCTACGGTGGGATTCGTAACGAAAGCGGCATGGTACGCCAGTTTCAGTATGAGAAGACCCAGAGCAGAATTGGAGGTACTTTATGGGAGAAGCCGGAATATTTTATTGAGAATAGCCCGTTATTTTTCGCTGACAGGATTACCACACCTTGTTTGATCAGGCATGATGATGGTGATGGCGCAGTACCTTTTTCTGAAGGCGTGCAGCTTTTTGTCGCTCTTCGTCGGTTAAATAAGCCGGCATGGCTGGTTAATTATAACGGACAGCCGCATAACTTGTCGCGGCAGGCTGATAAGAAGGACTGGTCGGTACGGATGATGCAGTTTTTTGATCATTACCTTAAGGATGTGCCAGCGCCTGCCTGGATGACCGATGGTGTACACGCAACAGACAAGAAGGGTAGTGAAACTTATTACTGGAAGTATACCGAAAAATAGGCCATGTGTGTATTCCTTACATTAAAGGCTGACAAGTCAAATCTGCAAAAAAGATTTGATGCCACCTTTTTGGAGGAGGAGAGTTACCGGCCAAATTATGTTCAGAATGCGTTTGAATTTCCGAAGTGGCCGATAATAAGGATGGAGAACTCCGAAAATATTGAGTTCATGAACTGGGGACTTATACCATCCTGGATTAAGGAAGTTGATTCAGCGATAAAGTTCAGGGTAAATACGGTAAATGCCCGGGCTGAAACGATTTTTGTTAAACCTGCATTTCGAAAAGCGGCTGAAAA
>CAILAQ010000829.1 GCA_903832165.1 uncultured Bacteroidota bacterium
CCCTGAGGAGATTTTACCTGGTGTTGCCCCTTTTATTGACCTTCTTAAATCCGGTGGCATAAAGATTGCGCTGGGGACCGCGAGCAGAAATGCATCAATCATCCTGCATCAAACCGGCCTTGCTTCGGCATTTGATTCTGTTGTTGACGGAAACCGGGTAAAAAATGCCAAACCCGATCCGGAGGTATTCCTGCTTGCAGCGGCTGATCTCCACCTGGATCCGGAAAATTGCGTGGTTTTTGAAGATGCCATCGCAGGAGTCGAGGCGGCTCATCGGGCCGGAATGAAATGCATCGGCATCGGAAACCCTGAAACACTTGATCAGGCCGACACAGTTATCCCCGGATTCACGAATGCAGATTTATACCTGCTCGAATTATAATCGACTGCATCATGCGCAAATACCTGATTGAAGACGATTGGCGGATTATAGAAGAGGGTTTCGATCCTGAAAACCAGAAAAAATCCGAATCGCTTTTCAGCCTGGGAAACGGACACATGGGCATGAGAGCTAATTTTGAAGAAACTTATACCGGACCAACCCTTCGCGGATTTTACCTGGCAGGTATATATTACCCGGATAAAACCCGGGTCGGCTGGTGGAAGAACGGATATCCCGAATATTTTGCAAAGGTGCTAAATGCTCCGAACTGGATCGGCTTAAAACTGATATTCAACGGTTCAGAACTGGATCTTAACCAGATGCAAGTTGAAAGTTTCTGCCGTATTCTGAACATGAAAGAGGGCGTTCTCAGCAGGGAATTCATTGCATCCTGGCCCGATGGTAAAAAGGTCAGAGTAGCGGCCGAAAGATTCTTATCGATGAAAAGAAGGGAAACCGGGGCAATCCGGTATTCAGTCACCCCCCTGAATTTTTCAGGAAAACTGGAAGCCCACCTTTATATCGACGGCGATGTTACCAATGAAGATTCCAATTATCAAGAATCATTCTGGGAACCGGTATCACATTCTGCAGGAGGTCATTACGCTTGCCTTCATACACGAACAAGGAAAAGTAATTTTGAAATCAGTATTGCGATGCATTCGGAATGCACCATTACAAACAGGCAGATTACATATTACCATCAACAGATTCTAAAACAGAATCATGTATCTAATCATTACGGGTTCGATTTTCTGGAAGGTGATGAGATTCAATTTACAAAAATTGTTTCTCTAACTACTTCCAGAGATTACGACAAAAATCAGTTGGTTGCTCAGTCAATTCAACTGACAACTGAGGCAGTTAAAGCCGGATACCTGAACTTAAAAGCAGAACAGGCGGAATTCTGGAAAAATAAATGGACTACAAGCGATATTATTATAGAGGGAGATATTCCTGCCCAGCAGGGTATTCGTTTCAATATTTTCCATCTGAACCAGACTTATACCGGACATGATCCGCTGTTGAATATCGGCCCCAAAGGATTTACCGGTGAAAAATATGGCGGAAGCGCGTATTGGGATACCGAAGCCTTTTGCCTTCCCTACTATCTGAGCACCTGTGACAGTAAGGTGGCGAAAAACCTGTTGCTGTATCGCTACAGGCATCTCGGTAAAGCCATTGAGAATGCAGCAAAGCTGGGATTCAACGATGGTGCCGCACTTTACCCGATGGTCACAATAAACGGTGAGGAGTGCCATAATGAATGGGAAATCACCTTTGAGGAGATTCACAGAAACGGAGCAATCGCTTTTGCTGTATATAATTACATAAGACATACCGGAGACGAATCCTACCTTGCCGAATATGGTCTGGAGGTATTAATTGCCATTTCAAGCTTCTGGTCCCAA
>CAILAQ010000830.1 GCA_903832165.1 uncultured Bacteroidota bacterium
CGTTTGGAATGGCAGGTAACCGGCAAATATTTTTTCGATGAGTATCAGTTCCATATGAATTCTATTGAATTCTTTATTAACCACCAATATCATACCGAATACGGCAGAACTATTTTGCAGGAGAAGAAGTTAGCGTGTTTGCATAAAATTCAGGAACGGGCAGAGACGCTTCGAAGGGGCTGAATGGCTCCGATTTTTTGAGTTACTTTGCCCTTACATGGCTCTCAATATTGCATCATTAAACTCAGGCAGCAACGGTAATTGTTATTATGTTGGCAGTCAGGACGAGGCTGTTCTGATCGATGCGGGCATCACCTGCCGCGAAACGGAAAACCGGATGGAGAGGATTGGCTTGTCATTTGAGAAAGTGAGGGCTATTTTTATTTCACACGAACATACTGATCATACCCGGGGGGTTGAGGTTATATCGCGGCGGTATGGAATTCCGGTATATCTTACCGCAAATACCCTTGAGCACAGTAAACTTAACATTGAAGCGGGTCTTATTCGTCTGCTATCCCCGGGTGAAAAGGTGTCCATAGGAGAGCTGGTTGTGCATGCTTTTTCAAAAAGGCACGACGCCATTGAGCCATTGAGTTTTACGGTTAGCGGTGGGAGAGTAATCATCGGTGTTCTTACCGATATCGGCTCGGCCTGTAAAAATGTTGTTCAGAATTTCAAAGCGTGCAATGCTGTTTTTCTGGAAGCAAATTATGATGAAATCATGCTTGATGAAGGCAGTTATCCTGTATTCCTGAAAAACCGTATTAAAAGCGATCACGGGCATTTATCCAATCTTCAGGCACTTGATTTGTTCGCCAGGCACAGGCATCCGAATCTGTCGCATTTATTGCTGTCGCATCTGTCGAAAGATAATAACGACCCAAGGCGTGTGCTTGAGCTGTTCCGGAAATATGCCGGCAACACAAAAATAGAAATTGCCTCCAGATTTGAGGAATCACCGGTGTATACTATTGCTCCGGCATTGACCCTGTTCTGAACTTATTTAGCCGCTTTGATTCTTAAAATTGTAAATGAGTTTGGCGCGAAAACATAGTCGAAATCAGAGGAAAATTTATCATATACTTTCACCTGAGGCGATATCTTCAATGGCTCTGCAAAAGAGTTTTCTTCATCTGATGATTTGGCTGAAAGGGTAATAACTTCTCCGTTTCCCGCTACTTTGCCGGCCTTGCTGAGCGTAATTGATGCATTCCATGGAGTGTCATCAGCATTAACCACCTTGATGATCACCTCGCCGGTTTTTTCATCGTACCCGCTAATGGTAAACTGTCGCAGCGGATTTACTGGTTTATATTTAAGTATCATTTTTCCATCGATCCATAAAGCCGGGCCCTCTTTGGTAATTTCGATCCTGATATCGTACCACCGGTTCGTTTCGATGGTTTGCGGGATCATTTCAGAAATTACCGAATTCGATCCGCCGGTAACTTTTTCCATTGCAGTTTGGGTGTTCTGCCAACCGCCGATATTAAACATATAGCCATTATTATTCTGATCCGACATTCCGAAATAGATGAGGAATCCTTCGCTTCCGCCGGTTTTTCTGGCTTTCAATGAAAGAGTATAATCGCCGGTCAGCGGATGATTCCAAACCAGGCCTGTCTGGGTTTTGTCAGAGGTTTGTCCTGCGATGCTATCTGAAATTGTCCATTCATCATTTAACTTTTCCATTTCCCTGATCGATGGATTCTCTGTTTTACCATCGGGGAAAGTGACTTTAAAATTCTTGTATTCCGACTGAGTGATCCAGGTTCCTGCTCCCATGTTTCCGTTAGCAGTGAAATCGAGTTCCTTGAGCGGACGCGGAGTAAGTTCCGTTTTAAGATTGTAGGCGGGCCGGTTTTCAGCCATCATTTTCTGGACATAATAAGATGATCGTCCTACCACCTGCGTACTGTTTATCCAGATGAGGTTGACCGGCCAGGTGCGGTCGTTGCTGTTTTCGAAAAGGGGTGCATAGGAAGCCATTTTTACCAGGTCGCTGTTTCGTTCCATTCCTGTAATAAAAGCTGCCTCGCTCAGTGCGGCCAGCATATTACCACTGCCTACACCGTTGTTGCAGGCATATTCACCTACATATACCTTGAAATCCCCGCGGGGTACTTTATCGAAAATTCCGGCATTTTTAAAGAAAAAATCGGGTGCCACATACCAGTGAGGATCGATCATGTCTGTTTTAGCAATGTTCTTAACCTCATTGCCTAATCCATGGTTGGAAATCAGGGTTAACTCAGGATGTTTTGTTTTGATGGCTGTATAAAACTGGTCGAAGCGCTTATTGTATACAGGCCCCCAATTCTCGTTGCCTATCTCGATATATTGCAGAGGAAACGGCTCAGGATGACCGGCAGCAACCCGTTTTGCTCCCCAGACAGTTGTCCCGTCACCGATTGCATATTCAATGGCATCGAGGACATCATTAATATAAAACTGCACATCGCCCTCCTGGCATGCATCACCTGTCCGGTATTCGCAGCCTAATCCGACATTGCAGACAAACATTCCTTTGGCGCCGATATCCTCGCAATACTGAAGGAATTCGTGGTATCCGAAGCCATAAGTGTTCCTGTATCCCCAGGTATCGTACTCGCCCGACCGCGTCATCGGATCCCCTAATGTGTTTTTCCAGGCGACGCGATTACTGAGTGTTATACCTTCCACAATACAACCTCCCGGCCAGCGGATGAAAGCAGGGTGCAGTCCTTCAAGTAGTGTGGCAACATCATTCCTCATGCCGTTCGGCCTGTTTTTAAAGGTGTTTTCAGGGAAGAGGGATACATAGTCGACCCAAAGCATTCCAGCTCCGTTAAAACACAGTGCCAGACTGGCTTTTGAATCTGCCTGATCCGGAGCCAGAATGAGCTGGTACTCATTCCATCCTGCGGATTCCTTGATCTTTACCGGTAACTCAGCCAGCACTTTGCCAGTTGAAGCCATCAGCCTGACAGTCAATGCTCCTTTATAGGCAGGAGTCCTGAGATAGAAGCGAAGGAGGTATTTTTCGCCGCTTTTAATTCCCATCCCCCAATAACCTTCGTTGATGAGAGATACCTCACCTGAAGTATTGGAAATGTTGATCTGCAATGAATTGGGTGTTGCCGGATGCAGCGGATTGATTTTGGTAAGCTTCATTTCCGGTTTTCCGGGTCCTTTGGCCTGCAGTTTCCATCCCGGACAGTCATCGGTGTTCCAACGGTAGGATCCACCGCTGACTTTCCCTGAGAGGTGGTTCAAAACCGGTGCCGGGTGCAATTTATCCCCCTCGGCGGAATATCCGGCAGGTAATTCTTTCTCTTCAAAACTTCGGTTCTGCACCAGCTCGGCATATAAGCCGCCATCACCGGCATGGTTGATTTCTTCGAAGAAAACCCCATACATTGAGGAGGGTACATCGGCTCCTTTTTGATCCATATTAACTACAATACCACCTTCAGTTACCGGCTTAACGCTGCAGCCTGCAAGAAGCATAGCAGTGATCGAAACGAACAGGAATAGCTTTTTCATTGTTTTACCAGATATATGTCAATATTTTCTACCGGGTTTCAGCAACCCTCTTTTTACAAGTTCATCGTTGATCAAAAGGCAATTCATTTCATCGTAATCAGATTCGAGGTGATAGGCTATCTGTAAGGGACCCTCCTGATTTTCTCCCAGTGTTTTATCGAGCCAGGTGATTACTTCCGACTGACCGGCTCCCTGCCGGAGTACTTCCGTTGGAGGAAATACATTGATCTCAAAGTCACGGCCCATAGTCTCCCTGATTTTCAGAATCGATGTTCGGGACCCGGTATCAATGATTTTTAAATTCCTGATATGCGACGCGGGTTCAATTAAATGGTCTGAGATGCCGCACGAATGCAGCCGGATCGGACCTAACCTTTCGCCTAGCTGACTGATATAAGGAACGACGAAATCTTCATAAAGCTCAGGCGAAATCATGGTCCCGGCACATTCTCCCACATGTACTGAAGTAATAGGCAAGTTGCCTAATAGTGCGTAGTGCTGAATCAATATCACATAGGCATCAACAATCCATTGATGGATGGCGTGGGCAAGATCCGGATCGAACATCATAGTGGTCATGATGTTATCGCCGGTTAATTTGAGTGAGGTCGTTATGACTCCGTGGATGGTTGCCCGGCCGGATGCATCCCAGAAGAAAGGCGGAATGATCTGCAATTCGGGATGATCACGGAGGATTGCAGCGACCTGCTGATCCAGTTCTTTGATTAATGGATGCTCAAGAATCTTATCCAATGAAGGTAATTCGTGGATACTGGAAATATGCTCCAGCGGCTTACCCATCACATCAGAATCAGTGGTTTCAGAAAAGGAAAATTGAGCACCGAGCAGAGCTGCCAGAATCATGTTAGGCTGAATAGCTCCAACAAGCACCTGGTTTTCAGTTACGTAACCGGCCTGAACCAGGTTGTCTTCCATGTTGTAGATGGCATAATCCGGAAAATATTCTCTGACAAACTTGTTGATTTTCCTATCCTGGGCCAGTCGGAACAATGGATCGAGGTAATATTGGTCGGGGAAAACAAATCCGCCATTCTTGTTCAGCCACCCTTTCGAAACACTTGCCTGAATCTTTATCATAACTCAATTCACTTGAATTTTACGTTTCCCGACATTATGTCCGTAGGCTGCATAATATAGAATGAAGAAATAGCACGGGATCACAATCAGATAGGCTTTTTGAGGACTGATTACATCGGCCAGCCGGCCATAAAGCAGGGGCAGAAGGGCGCCTCCGAGATTTCCCATGATCAGCAGGGATGATCCGATACGGGTAAACCTGCCGAGACCTTCTAAAGCCAGTGGCCATACTGATGGCCATATCAGTGCATTGGCCATACCCAGCAGGGCGATAAACACCACTGAAGCCAGTTTTGGAAGCCCGATAGCAGCAATCGTCAGCGTAATTCCGAGTATGGCGCAAATTTTCAGCGCTTTTACCTGGCTGATATATTTGGGGATGGCAATAATACCGACTGTATAACCAAGGATGGATGCCAGCATGGTGAGTGAAGTAAAATGACGGGCAATAGAAATGGGTATGCCCTGGCTGAGGCCGTAGCTGATAATGGTATCGCCCGCGATAATTTCCAGACCCACATCGCAGAAAATGGCCAGAACGCCCAGTAGTAGAAATGGATATTGGAATATGCTGGTGCGGGAAACATGCCCATCCTTGTCGTCGCCGGCATTCTGAACGTTAGGGTCGATCTCTGGCAATCCTGATAATTTTACCATGATTCCCACCAGAACCAGGATCCCGGCCATGGCGAGATAGGGGATGATTATTCTGGATGCCAGATTGTCGAGGGCAGCGGCTTTTTGCAACAGGTCCATCGATTTCAGCTTTTCGAGCAGTGCATCTCCGTCTTTCAGTGCCATGACCCCGAAAAGGTAAGTGGCGATTATTCCTGCCGATTTATTGCATATCCCCATGATGCTGATGCGTTGCGCCGCGCTCTCGATCGGCCCTAAAATAGTGATGTACGGATTGGCCGCTGTCTGCAGAATGGCCAGACCGGTGCCCATGATGAAAAGGCCGGATAAAAAGAACGAATAGGTACGGGTGACTGCGGCAGGAATGAACAGAAGCGCTCCGGCGGCCATCACAAAGAGACCGATCATCATCCCGCTTTTTAAGCCTGTTTTTTTCAGGACCCACGAGGAGGGAATTGCCATGATTACGTATGCGATATAAAAAGCGAACGCAACGAGATAGGACTGGAAATGATTGAGCTCGCAGGATATTTTCAGATAGGGAATGAGAATACCGTTCAACCAGGTTATAAATCCAAAGATGAAAAAGAATACCCCAATGGTTCCAATAGTAATCCAGTTTGCCTGGGTGCGATTTTTGGTTTGTTTCATTTTTATTGGAATTTGATGGC
>CAILAQ010000831.1 GCA_903832165.1 uncultured Bacteroidota bacterium
CGGTCAGCATGATGAATTGCATGGGAAGGTCCATCTCTTTCAATTTCAGGATACATTCGATCCCGTCAATACCGGGTAAATTGATATCCATCAGAACAACATCGGGCATTGTCCGAGGAAGCCCGGACAGGGCATCCTCTCCGCTCCCGTAAACAGCCACACAGGAATATCCGTGCGAACCTTTTATAAGCATCTCCAGGCCTTCGCGAACAGTCTTGTCATCTTCAACAACTGCTATTCTGATGGTTTCCGGATCTTTGGTTTCGGTAAATAGCATTGCAGATCGTTATCAGTAAAAAATGAGTAGCCGGTTTTCTGGTTATTTACCTGCTAAATTACGAAGATAAAACGGGGAATAATATCCCCTGAAAGTAGTAATTTAACTTTGTGGATTTTAAAGTAAAATATGCTCTCCCATGAAAATTGACACTATTTCAACGGTACAACAAGTTTGAGTTCTGTTCCCGCTCCATCTTCTGAATTGATCCGGAACTCTCCGCCAATATCCGTCATTCGTTTCTTCATATTCAACAGGCCATTCCCGGAAAATTCCAGCTTTTTGGGGTCGAATCCGTTCCCATCATCTTTTATTATGATCATGAATTGATGTTCTTCCTTTTGCATAGAGATTTTCAGCTTTTGAGCGCCTGAATGTTTCACGACATTGTGTAATGCTTCCCTTACACTCAGGTAGACATTTCGTCTGACCTCCACACTCATAGCAAGGGAGGAAAGGTTTTCAGGAAGTTCGAACGTGCAGTTTACCGGGGTCGGCTCAAGGTATTCGAAAGCATACCGCCGAAGATAAGCTACCAGGCCTTCGAGGGTATCATTTCTTGGATTCAGCGCCCAGATGATCTGGCTCATCTCCTCCATAACCTCGCGGGAAGTTTCACTGATCTGCCCAAGCCATTGTTTGGTTTGAGGTGAATTGTCACTATTGTTCCTGGCCAGTTCACTCAGGATGGAGATGCGTGTAAGGCTGGCGCCAACGTCATCGTGCATATCCTGCGATATCCTGGCGCGTTCCCGTTCAAGCGTGAGTTGCCTGTCAAGGTCTTTCTGATAAAGACCCGCTGTATGGAATAAAGCAGTCACACGTCGGGCAAGATGTGAAAGGATGCGGATATCCTGAAGTGAATAGGCCCTTTCCGACCGCTTTTGTCCGCATATGAAGAACCCGTTTGGCTGACCCCGTTCAAGTAAGGGAACGATCAACTCCCCATGGGTTTTTTCAAAGATGGATGGTTTTGAGTTTAGTTCTTCGGGTGAGAAGATCTCCGATTTCCTGAGTTTCTGCTCAAATTCGGCATTTCCTTCAAATTCTCCTGCGATCAGTTGATCATCATATCCCAACACAAAGACAGGGTCATAACACAGCCCCTTTGTTTTCAGATTAAACACAAAAGACTTGAAATGGAATATCTCATCCAGGCTTTGCACGACCTTTATTTTCAACTCATCAAACCGGTAAACTCCTGCCAGCTTTTCTTCAAAATCTGATACGACCGTGGTGGAGTCATAGGATTCACGGTGGAAAAAACGGTCGATCAGTTGTTGAAGCCGGTCCCTGAGCACCAGGAACAGGATCACAGATAAAGCCAGGATAAGAAAACGGGTAAGGTTAGTTTCACGGATAATCAACCGGTCAACAACCCAGATCAGCAGCAGATAGGTAACCGTTATCAACAGTGTTGCACCCAGGTAAAGCAATGCCTTCCTGATGAAAATTTCGACATCCCAGATCCTGTATCGGAAGATGGCAATCAGGAGGCAGATGATCATGATCAGGCTTCCGGCTCCTTCAGATAAATTAACGATATATGGATAATATTCTCCCAGCTTATTGATAAAATCCTCAAATATGGC
>CAILAQ010000832.1 GCA_903832165.1 uncultured Bacteroidota bacterium
CGACATTTGAATGGCCCGACCGACATCCGTACCGTCCAGACTATTGAGAACATTCAGCACGTAGTTTTGGTCCACCAATGCCAGGCGCCTGACGTAAGTAAACTTATTAATAAACACATATACCGCGATTATTGATAAAAGCAGGATCGGTATCATGACTAACCCCCCGTTGAGCAAGAGGTTGAATACTGAAATACCGGCCGGCGCTGTGGCTATAACCTGATCCGCAATTGCTGACATATTTTAAGATCTCCTGTTTAGCTGAAAAACGATTACAATGGTAATAAATTGTTGCCTCATGCCGAAATTAAAAAGGCATCTAAAAAGATGCCTTTAAAAACTATTTAACTTTTTCAGGCTTTTGCTTCAGGGCTCCGATTGCATCTGTTGCCTGCTTATCGGTGGGGTCCATGGTAAGGATATTATTCCAGTATACCAGGGATGAATCGCGGTACAGAGGGATGTCAGCTTTCCTGGCTTCCTTCGTTGCAACATCAAATTTAACATAATAGTAAAATCCGATATACTTGAGCGACTCGGTTATCTCCTTCTTGAATTTATCAGGACTTGCATTCATGATAACCAGGGCTTTCTCGTAAAAGGGCTTGGCCAGTCCAAGTTCAGTTTCCGGATCGAGCAGGGTCTGTGTGCGGGCCTGGAAGAGCCATCCGAGATGGTTGTTCGGTGACAGTTCACTTACTTTTGCGAAATTCTCAGAAGCTTTCTTAATACGTTCAGGCTTTGCAAGAGAATCAGCAAGCTTAGCAACAGAATCAGTTGCAGTCTTGTTTGTTGCAGCCAGATAATATAAACGGCCAATTTTGAAATAATCAACCTGAGTTGGCACCTTCTTGGTCAGCATGAGCTCATAATAATGTGCAGCCTGCGAAAAATATTTCGTCTTTTCGTAGATCTTGCCGATCTCGTCATTCAACGAAAAGCGGGTAGTATCGAGCTCAATGGTTTTCTGGAATTGTGGGATGGCCAGTGAATCCATATTGTTTTTTCTGAGCAGGTTGCCATAGTATTCATAGTCAGAAGAAATCGGATTTACATTCTGTGGATTCTGAAAGAAGCCCTGAATGGAGGCTAAACCGCTCTGATATTTGCCGGTTTCATAATCTGCGTATGCCTCAAGCCTCAAAATATTCTTGTCTTCAACATTCATTGCTTTCAACTTGGCCAGAACTTCGGATGCTTTAGCATAATCTTTATCCAGAACTAAAATTGAGGCATACCGTATGAGGTCGTTTGGCGTTGGTTCAGTCTTCGAGATATAACTGTCGTAACTTTTGCGGGCTAGCGGATACTGATCAAAAAGCAGATAGATTTCTCCCATTTCACGATAAGCCGGAATATAGTTGCTGTCGATGGCGATAGCCTTCTTCATTTCCGAGATCGCATCATTATAAATTCTTCCCCTGGAGTAAATCTGTGCTGCCTTGAAGTGGGTAAGCGGATTATTTTTATCATAATAGATGGCCTGCTTGTAAGAGTTGGCGGCATCACCTGCTTTGTTCTGAGTCAGTAAAAAATCGCCTTTGAGGATATGTGCTTTTGCATATCCCGGCTTCAGTTCCAAAGCCTTGTCGATATTCTTTTCAGCCAATGCGGGACTGGAAGGATTTGGCTGCATGTACATTTCAGCCAGTGCAAGATAATAGTCGGGGTTGCTCCGGGCCAGTGATGAAGAATATTTCAGGTTCGATTTAGCCTGAACTGTGTCACCGGTCTGGTAATAATAATTCACTAACCCCACATAATTCAAAGGGAACGATTTATTCAACAGAATCCCTTGCTTGAAAAAGAAAGCAGCGGAATCAGGCATGTTGGTCTTCAGATAAATATTACCCAGGTTGAAAAACAGGGTTGGATCTGAAGTCTGCTTCTTGTTGTATTTTTCCAGATAAGCAACTTTTGCCTTGGCGTATTGTCCCATTTCCATGCGTTTTGATGGATCCTGGGAGAAGCCGGATAAAGTCGGTAAAAATAGAAAGGCGGCAAAGGCGGTCATCGGGATTAGAATCTTCTTCATAGTAAGTTATTCTTTAATAGTTACTTTTCTAATAGTCTCATATACTGGTAAAATACCTGTCTTCAAAATTATACGCTGTCCACGGTCGCTGGTGATGAAAGATGCCATACCACTTGCCAATCCGTTTCGTGGTTCGGCATTAATCATATAGATCGGTCTGACGAGCGGGTAAAGGCCCGGAAAAAGATTGGCCTGATAAGGATAATATGAATCTGCGAGGGTTGGGTGTTCAGCGCGGCTTACCCGCAATACTTTAATTTTTCCCAGAAATGACATGCTGGCTGAATCACGTCCGTTGCTAATCCATCCAACACCAATAACCCCAATGGAATTTGGGTGTTCAGACACAAAACGGATCACCTCGCTGTTTCCTTTCAGGGCACTCAGATTCTGGCTCAGCGCTTCACCACGGCAGATTGAGTCGATCATAAAGCGCACGGTGCCGGAACCGGTATTGTCGAAAACCAGCCGGATACTATCTGATGTGCTCACATGTCCGAGCTGTTTCCAGGTAGAGGTCTTGCCGGTGAGAATTTCGCGTATCTGCCTTACTGAAATAAGAGAATCAGTATGGTTTGGATGAACAATTAAGGCTATGGCATCACTTGCAAAATGAATTTCAGTCGGAAACAGCGTGTATTGATGGAAATAATCAGTTTCAGCTGGGGTGAGCTTGCGAGTAGTGAATATCATCGAATTTTTGTCCTTCAGAAACAGGTTCATCGCATCTGTTTCTGATTGGTAAATGCAGCTAATCTTTGCATACGGATATAGCGCATTAAAAACGTTCAGCAGTGGATCAATGACGGGTTTGAATGACTCATCGGAATAGATGGTCACAGTCCCGGTGGTAGGAGTGCTGAGCTCCTTTGTTGTATTATTGTGACAAGAAACACAGGTCAGCAATAAAACAGCCAATGGCACAATAGATATGCTAGTTGGCTGTTTCATCACTTACCTTTTTTGTATTATCGATTATGGTCCGGTAAACCCGGAAAATTCCGTAAAGTATCATCAGGCCTCCGGCAGCATGCCCAAACTTCCCAACCTGCTCTGCCAGAAATCCGGTGAACAGAAGGAGTGTTCCCACCAAAATGTAGAACACAGGCATTACTAAGCGGAAGTACCTGATCGCCTTAACGGGGACAGCCTTCATCAATGAAGTACGAAATTTACCGGTACTGAATAGGATACTCTTACGGTATGTCCGTTCTGCCGTCCTGGCATCCATTGTGGCATTAACCGGATCACACGCAAGGCCTCTTCATCCAGCGCCCTTGATACTCCCCTGAGCAGTTTCACTTGTGTAACTTTCCCGTTTGTGTCGATAACAAAACCTACGAAAACGCGGCCTGATACGCCAGCTTCAATGGCTTCATCAGGATAACGGGTTGTCTTTTGAATAAATGCCAGCAAGGCATCTTCACCACCGGGGAAAATCGGCTGCTCCTCAACCAAAGCAAACGGTAATGTTTCAACCTCAACGATCTGCTGTCCCTGAGCATCTGCTTCGAGACCGGACAAATCAGGAGGAAGAGTATCCACCCCTTTAACGTCAGCTGCACCAATAGTGATATCGGTTTTGTTGAGCTCATCCTGCGTTTTCATTTCTTCTACAGGAATCTCTTCATCCGGCTTAATGATAGGTGCAGTAAACTTAATCTGCGACCTTACCGGTGGAGGTGGAATATAAATTTCCTTGGGCTTCTCAGGTGCTTGTTCTTCCAGCTTAAGGTTTGCGAGAGTGGTTACCTCGAGGTTTCTCTCTCTGGATTTCGGCATGATTTTCTTGAAAATAGTCGGTGAGCAAATACCCAAAGTAAACACGATAAATGCTATAATGATGGCCCTGCGGTGTCGCTCGTTGGAGAGATGCCTCAGGTCGAATGCACCGTATTCCTGATTCCTGCCTTCAAATACAATAGTAATCCATTCGTCGGAAAAAATGTTTGTTCCTGTTTTCATAGCATCATTTTTTACGGTTTCGAATTAATTCCTTATCAAAATCCGTAATGTCGACAATGGCATATCTGCCGATATTGCAAACATTCATCTCATCAAGGATATCTACCATGTTTTTGTAGGTGCCGTCATCGGTTGACTTGATAACAACAATTGGCGCTTTGTCGTCAGCCTTGATCGCAGAAAGCTGTTTTGAGAAACTTTCATCAGAAAGATTCTTAACGTCTTTCTCTTTTCTCAATTGGGCGACTTTTGCCATCACAGCAGAGTTTCTGTCGAGTAACACCTGTCGGATACCGGTTGGTCCATAGTTGGAGACAACTACTTCCGGATCGATATCATTTTCGCGGGTACCGAAATAGTAATAGATACTGTCGTTCTTTGCAAGAACGATAGTTATAGCCTTGGATGCCTTAATCTTACTTTGCTCCTCTTCAGGAACTTTATCTTTGGAAGGCATACTGATCTCCATTGTTTGAGGTTTGATCAGCGTGGTAGCCAGCATGAAAAAAGTGATCAGCAGGAAGCCAAGGTCAACCATCGGCGTAAGGTCGATTCGTGTTGAGACCTTTTTCGTTTTTGGTTTCTTGGAATGCTTCTTACCGCCACCCTTATCTGTATTTATTTCTGACATTTTTCAGTTTTTTTAGCGGATTGGATTTTCTTCGAGGCTGGTGATCAGGTTAAACCGGTTTTGCTTCAGATCCTGTAAGGTTCCGAAAACTTTTTTAAC
>CAILAQ010000833.1 GCA_903832165.1 uncultured Bacteroidota bacterium
AGCAATAGCCCTGCCGATTCCCCTCGAAGCCCCTGTAATCAGGGCGGTTTTTCCTTCCAGTAATTTCATTCGTAAATAATTTTGATTAAAGAATAGACTTCATTGTTGAGCCGATATTTGCGGGAGATTCAACAACATGTATTCCACATTCCCTCAAGATAGCCATTTTTGCTGCGGCAGTATCATCGGCACCACCGATAATAGCGCCGGCATGTCCCATTCTGCGACCCTTAGGGGCAGTTTGACCGGCTATAAAACCCACTACGGGTTTATTTTTATGTTCTTTATACCATCTGGCGGCATCAGGCTCCATCGATCCGCCGATTTCACCAATCAGGACAATTCCTGCAGTATCAGGATCTGCCATGAAAAGTTTCAGTGCATCAAGCGTGGTTGTCCCAATAATCGGATCTCCACCGATCCCAATGCAGGTTGACTGCCCGATTCCCAATCTGGTCAACTGGTCGACAGCTTCGTAGGTAAGTGTTCCCGAGCGTGAAACTACGCCAATATTACCTTTAAGATGTATGAACCCCGGCATAATACCGACTTTGCACTCACCTGGAGTAATGATCCCCGGGCAATTAGGCCCGATCAATCGAGTCGGCCGGTTGGAGAGATATGATTTCACTTTGACCATATCAGCGGTCGGAATGCCTTCAGAAATACACACGACCAAACGGATCCCCGCATCGGCAGCCTCCATGATAGCATCAGCGGCAACTGCCGGCGGCACAAAAATAAGGGAGACATCCGCTCCCGTTTCTTGAACACATTGAGCTACAGTATTGAATACCGGTCTGTCAAGATGTTTGGTTCCACCTTTTCCAGGGGTAATACCACCGACAACTTGTGTACCATATTCAATCATCTGAGTGGCATGAAAGGAACCCTCTTTACCGGTAAAACCTTGTACCAGAACGCGCGATTGCTTGTTAACAAGAATTGACATGAATTAAGTATTTTATAATGTGCGAATATAGAAAACAAATTAAGGCGGTATATTATGCAATGGATAAAAACAAAAATGGCCCGCCGATTGGTGAGCCATTTTGATGCTAATGCAGAAACCTCAATTATTTCCTGTAGTGGCAGCAGCCAGGTAACTTATTATAAACGGCATCATCTGCCTTATACTTGTCCGTATCATGACCTACACCGGCCAATGCTTTTTCGATGGCATCAGTGGTGGTTTTCTTCTCATCATAAGTTACAGTCAGCTTATTGGCTTTCAAATCATAATCAACTTTTGAAACACCGTCAATTCCTGATGCAGTCTTTTCAATGCGGGTTTCGCACATACCACATTTGCCTGCAACATTGAGCTTTTCTTTCTTACCTGAGGCAAATGTGCTCATGCCAACCAGCAAAACGGCAGCCATCAGAATTAATACTTTTGTTTTCATTCTTTTTAGGTTAAATGAGTTAATATTTACAACGGACAAAGATTACAATTATTGAATTCAGTGATTGTCAAATAATTGTTAATTTTCAAAATTATTAATCACCGCCTGAATTAAAAGATGGACGATACAATTGCCGCTATTTCAACTCCTTCCGGTCAGGGAGCCATTGCCGTTATTCGTTTGTCCGGACCGGATTCTTTCAAAATCATACAATCCGTTTTCTTTCAGTCCGATTCAAAAAGGCCTTTTGTCATTTTCAATTCCAGAGGATTAAGTCATGGTTGGATCCTTTCCGGAAAAAGATTATTGGACGAAGTGGTAATCAGCCATTTTTCCGCTCCGAAAACTTATACTGGCGAAGATATTGTTGAGATCAGCTGCCATGGCTCAGCCTATATTCAGGGCGAAATATTAAAACTTCTTCTTGAGTCCGGTGCCAGGATGGCCAGGCCTGGAGAGTTTACTCAGCGCGCTTTTTTGAACGGGAAGATGGATCTTACCCAAGCCGAAGCGGTGGCTGATCTCATTGGCTCCTCCGGTGCCGCATCGCACCGCCTGGCCATTGATCAGATCCGTGGTGGTTTCTCAAGCGAACTTGCCGTTATCCGCGATCATTTGCTGAATTTTGTAACGCTGATCGAGCTTGAACTTGATTTTTCAGAGGAAGATGTTGAATTTGCCGATCGGTCAAGACTTAAAGATCTGATAAACGTTATCCTCAAAAAATTATCCGGACTTGTTTCGTCATTTGATCTCGGGAACGCGATAAAATCAGGAGTTCCGGTTGCGATAGTCGGAGAAACAAATGTTGGCAAATCGACTTTGCTCAATGCATTGCTCAGGGATGACAAGGCTATTGTTTCCGAAATTGCCGGTACCACAAGGGACAGCATTGAGGATTGTATCCATCTGGGAGGTATTGAATTCAGGTTCATTGATACAGCGGGGATTCGTGAAACCAGTGACCGGATTGAGACAATCGGTATTGACAGATCATATCACCAAATTGAGAAAGCAAGAATAATTTTTCTCGTAACTGATGCAACATCCAGGTTCGAACCTGGCCTTCGGTGGATGAGGGAAATAATTACCCATATTCGTGAGGATCAGCAGCTTGTCATCCTTATTAACAAATCAGATGTGGATCCTGGTGAAGCTGAAGTATTTCAAAAGAAGGTTTCAGAAGGTATCGGGTATCGGGGTAAAGGGATCCGGATATCAGCAAAAAATGGAGATGGATTGAAAGAGCTGGAAGATGAACTACTGCGTCTGGTAAATTTGAAAGCTTTTGAGGATTCTGGCGTAGTGATTACCAATGCCCGTCATTATGAAGCGCTTACTAAAGCCCAAACAGCTTTATTCCGGACACTCTCCGGACTCAATATGGG
>CAILAQ010000834.1 GCA_903832165.1 uncultured Bacteroidota bacterium
CATTTTTTATTTTACTTTTCCATTTGAACTAAGAAAAATTCTTGTCATGAAGTTAAAGTTGCTGATGGCAGCCCTCATTATTCCGCTATTTTCCACGGCACAGGAGGGATGCAAGGTGTTGCTGCCTGCCCTTGATTCAGTGTATAAAGGGAAGTGTAAAAATGGTGTCGCAAATGGCTTGGGCGAGGCCTGGGGAAAGTTTTACTATAAAGGAAAGTTTGCCGGCGGATATCCGGAGGGCGAAGGTCGTGCCGAATACCGTGATGGAACCGTTTATACCGGCAACTGGAAGCAGGGAATGAAAAATGGTAAAGGCACCGTCCGCTTTACCGAAAACGGAAAGATTATTGAGAAAACCTTTTTCTGGGAGAATGATTTAAAACAGAAAGAGATATTGCCAGCTCCTTATAAAATCCTGACGCAGAGAAACGTTACCAGGATAAGGGTTTTTAAGCAGGGCGGAAATAATGGTGTTTGGTTCAATCCTAACTCTATGGGCGGAGTTGCGAGTGATTTTGAGGATTTTCAGATGTCGGGCACAAGCGGCAGAGAAACTCTTGAAAATCCAAAGTTCGGATATGATGATGCGCAATTCCCATTTAAAGGGACAATCAGGTATAAAGCCTGGAATAAACTCAGAACAACCCAATTTGAAATACTGGTGGAAATTGAAATTTCAGAACCCGGAAACTGGGTTGTTGAGATACAGAATTGATCAATCAATCCGTAGAGACGGATAATTATCATACACGGATAATTATCCGTCTCTACCTTCATGAATAGATTTGATAGCATGAGATCGCATAAAATAATTTTTCCGGTCATTATGACCCTGGTGCTCCTGATTGCAGTTTTTTCCTGCACGAAAAAACCGAACGATGGCAATACCCATTCCGGAATTGAATATTACCGGCATCTGCAGCCCAGTCAAACGCCTTACGACATTGAAAAAGGTATTCATATACTTACCCCGCGCCAGTCAAAAACCATTAACAGCTACAAATTTACCTACGACAAAAACGGCCGGTTGTTTTCGGTGGAATATGTCCGTAATAATGTGCTTCTGGGTTATTCATCGATGGGGTTTGCGGCAAAGATTACCTATGAATATTCAGGGAATAAGCAGATTAAACATTATTTCGATAATAAGAATGAACCAATCGAATCTGCAGGAGTGTTTAAAGCTGAGTATACCACCAATGACAAAGGCATCAGAACGAAAGTCGAATTTTTCGGAAAATATGGACAGGCAGTCGAAAACCGGAATAAAATTCATTCTTTCGAGTGGAGTGTAACAGAAAACGGAATGGTGAGGGAGGTCCGGTATGACCTGCAGAATAAGGAAACAGTGCTGAATCCTTTCTGTCCGTTTTATGAGCTGAGGTTTACCTATAATGACAAGGGCTTTGTTTCCCGGATGGCAAACTACAGGGCAGATACCCTTTATAATTGCACTGCCGAGAATTGCGGTGAGGTGGGGGTTGCTTATTTTCTCTTTGAGCCGAATGCTCAGGGCGACGTCGAAAAGTTCTCCGTCTTCAACGTAATCGGCCAAACGTCAAATCTTTACTGGGGCTGGTCGAAGCGGATCAATAAATTCGATGAGCACGGATATGTTCTTGAGACAGTGTTTTATGATCAGGATGGGGAATTCCTTGGTGGGAAAAGAGTACCGGTTATGCAAAATGTTTATGATGAGCACGGTGCTGTTATCGAGACTAAAAACATGGATAAGAACAGGCTGCTGTATAATAATCCCGAGAACAAAGTGGCAAGGACTACCTATAAATATGACAGTCAGGGCAACCGCACTGAAACACTGCGGTTTGACAAAGACGGTGCACCGATATACATTAAATATGATCTGACCAATTGCTGCTGTTTTTAGGAACCTGAGGACCTGGAGTAATTTAAAAACTTTTATGCTTTTTGATTGTTCGAATAAAGCCTATTAAACAAGGGAGAAATTATGAAATTTTACAGATTTATTTTTACGGCAGTTCTTTTAATTGCGCTGTCTATCGGATTTAATTCCTGCAACGAAAAAGGGGGCAGCAAGAATATGCATTCAGGCGTTGAACAATACAGAAGTCTGCTATTCAGTGAAACTCCATACGATATTGAACGGGGTGCGCATCTCCTGACGTCCGATCAGGCTAAAACGATTAACAGTTATAAATTCTCATTCGATAAATCCGGACGCTTGCTGTCGGTGGAATTTGTCAGGAATAATACTCTCCTTGGATACTCCTCCATGGGGGGTGCTGCTAAAATTGTTTATGAGTATTCCGGTGATAAACAGACCAAGCGCTTTTTTGACAAGGATAATAAGCAGATTGAATCGGCCGGTGTATTTACAGCTGAGTATACACTCGACAACAATGGAAACCGCACGGGACTGAAGTATTTTGGAAAAGACGGAGCGCCTGTCGAAAACCGCAATAAGATTCACTCCTGGATCTGGAGTAAACTTCCTGACGGGATGGTCCGGGAGCTCAGGTATAATCTGGCAAAGGAAGAAACCGTAATGAATCCGTTCTGCCCGTTTTATGAGCTGAGGTTTTCCTACAATGAAAAAGGTTATGTAACACGTATGGCAAATTATAAGGCTGATACCCTCTATAACTGCACAGCGGAAAATTGCGGGGATATCGGTGTTTCCTATTTTAATTTCCTTCCGAATGATCAGGGAGATGTCGAATCATTTTCGGTATTCAATGCCACAGGACAGATGTCAAACCTTTACTGGGGATGGTCCAAACGGGTGAATAAGTTCGACGGGAACGGCTATGTAACAGAGACTGTTTATTACGATCAGGATAACGAATTTCTTGGAGGAAAAAAGATTCCGGTCACCCAAAATGTTTATGATGAGCACGGCGCTCCCGTTAAGGTTGTAAGCATGGATAAAGACCGCAATATTATCGACAATCCTGATAATGGTGTTGCGATAACAGAATATAAGTATGATGAAACCGGCAATCGGACAGAGACTTTTACTTTTAACAAGGATCGGGTTGCTGTGAAAGTAAATTAAGTGATCCCTGAGTGCAGCCCAATTAATTTGAAGCAATTATTAATTACGGATGAAAAAAATATTTATCGTTCTGCCGGTTTCAATTCTTCTCTTTATAGCAGTGGCAGGATGTGCCGGTAAAAAACAGGAAAATAAGCCGGGAACCCCTGCAGCCGCAGCAGTGTCTGCCGCGCCAGTTACCATCGGGAATGAAACCTTACTTTTATTAAAGGACCTGGAACAAAATGGCGATTATGTCAAGAGCAAAAACTATCCTTCCTTAATTAAGGCTTCCATCGTAAACGAAAGCCTGAACAGCAAGATACTGGTGCTCGATATCAGGTCGGCGGGACAGTATTCGAAGGGACACATCAAAGGAGCTTTAAATAAGAAATTTGAAGAGCTGCCGGGATATTTTGAGTCAGGCATAAAACCTTTTGAATATGACAAAATCATTCTGGCTTGTGATGACGGTCAGGTTTCCTGTTACACTGCCTGTTTGCTCAGGCTGATGGGATACGGCAATGTTTATGCGATGAGGTGGGGGATGAGTTCGTGGAATGGTTCCTTTGCCGGTGAAGGGTGGCTGAAAGGTGTTTCCGGAAAATTTGAATCAAAATTGGAAACGCGGGTCAATGAGAGGCCTGCTGCCAATGGGATGCCGGATCTCAAAACAGGAATGTCAACTGGTGAAGCGATTGGCAAAGCCAGGTTCAGCAAGCTCTTTGCAGAAGGTGCCGGAAATGTTCTGATCTCGGCCGAAGAGGTTTTTGGCAATCCTGAGAAGTTCTTTATCATCAATCTGGAAAGAAAGGATAAGTACGAAGATGGGCACATTCCGGGAGCTGTGAGGTATAAACCGGAAGGGACACTTGGGTTATCTGAAGAAATGGCCACTATCCCGGCTGGTAAAACTGTGGTTATTTATTGCGGAACCGGGCATAATTCAAGTTTTGCCACCGCTTACCTGCGATTATTCGGATATGATGCCAGAACTCTTAAATATGGCAATAACGGCTTCATGCACGATAAAATGATTGCACAGAAAACGGCCCTTTCATGGCTGCCATTTACAGCTGCAGATGTCAATAATTTCGAAGTGGAGAAAGTAAATTAATTTTATTCGCAGCCTCCGTCGAGTTTCTTTGCCGCACTTCGTTTAGCTGCCGAATATTTAAGCTTCAGGCTATCGGGGAGGCTGTTGATCTCCGTAAACATTTGCCTGGCCCGGGTGCGGGTTTCAAAAAGGGCATTTTCCCTTGCCGATATTTTTTCACCGGTAAAGCTGCTGTTCATTACGGTGGTCAACCATTCATTCAGCCCGCCACGCATAGCGCAGGTGTTCGTAAACTTTCTGCCCTGGGCTAAAGCACACGCATCATTGGACTGGAGATCGTCACTGGCATAAAAGATACTCCGGATTCCCGGCTTATTCAGCAGCTTGTTAAGATCATAATTAAGGAGCCCTCCATATGGGATATTGATTGAGCCGGGAATATTTGCTTTACTGAATTCTGCCTGTGGCCTGAGATCAATGAGTTGAACCGTGCTGTCTTCTGATACAACGAATCTCGCAACCTGATCAACCGTGACAGAGGTATTTTCGCCGGGTGCTGCTGCTTTCAGGGTGGCGGGTTTCATCAGAAAAGAAGAATTTGAAGGCAGCGGCAGCAGGGCAAGGATCAGACCGAAACCTAACATGCCAACGGAGAATTTTTCCCTGGTATTCATCGTTAAAATTATAGGTCGCCGGTTATATCGGGACGTGCAAATTTTTTCTCGGCTGCTTCAGCAATCCAGAACATTAAAGCTGCAGCAATGACCAGAAGAAAAGTAAACAGGCCGGGCGAGATGCCTAAAACCTCATTTATCTTCAGTGGACCTTTATAATATCCATCAGCCAGATGTTGGATATACGGGTAGGTTTCGGCAAAGAGAAATGCCCCGGTCAATCCGCCGGTAAAGAAAACCATGGCATCAATTTTCCCGATGGACATTGCGCAAAGGCCTGTTCCCGGACAAAACCCGCCCATGATGAAACCGGCGCCCATGATTACCCCGCCAACGATGGCAGCGGCTGAATAAAACTCATTGACAAAAACAAGGTTCAGGTTAAGCAATCCAAAAAAGCTTAAAAGCTGAGATCCGATCAGGGCCACGATGGCTGCCGTAAAAAAGACTTTTATAACTGTGGTGTCGTAACCATAAAACATGCCGGCAAGTTTCCTGCTTGATGAGAATCCTGCCTGTTCCAGAGAAAACCCGAATCCGATGCCTATCAGCAGGGCAAACAGAAAATCGAGCCATTCAGGAACAGGGAAATTTGATACTATTGGTCCCATGATTATTTAATAGTTCAGATCCAGTTTTTCCTAAAGAACCAGGCAAAAAGATAGGCGGAACCGAAAATGGCCACCATAGTGACAAACCCGGCCACAGAGAGCACGGCCATTCCGGAAAGAGCTGCCCCGCTTGTACATCCGCGGGCCAGCTGTGCACCATAGACAAAGAAAAGGCCACCCAGAAAAGCAAATATCAGACGCCGCTTATTTGAAATGGAAGGTGATTTCTCGATCTTGAATTTCAGCCTTTTTGAGATAGCTCCTGAAAGGAATCCTCCGGCAACCACACCGAGAATCTCAAATGTCAGCCAGTTTTTCAGTGGTTTCTTGCCACCTTCAAAATATTTGCTGTAATACCCGGATTGTTCGGCATGCGGTCGATCAACGGCCCCGACAACCGAAACCACGCAGTATTTAAGCCCTCCGCTGGCTCCAAGGCCACGTCCGGAAAGGTACATGGCCAGCAGCAGGACCATCCCGAGCAGGGTGCCCGCCAAATACGGATTCATGTATTTTTTCTTCATATACAATATTACCAAATGTATCTATCGGATCAAACAACAGGGTTATCAATTAAGTTCAATATCTTGTTAGTTTTGAAGTATGAAAATCAAACACCTTCAATTGCCTGCGGTTGCCTGCCTCCTTGCGATAACCCTTGTGATTTCCTGTAAAACCGAATCGCTGAAGACTGTCTCGCCTTTCCCGGTAGGTGTGGCTGTTGGAGAGACACAGCTGAAGAATTATCCGGATTACAGGAATGTAGTTATTTCAGAGTTCAGCAGCGTAACACCGGAGAATGCAGGAAAGATAGAAGCCCTTCAACCGGCCGAAAATGTTTTCGTTTTCACTGGATTGGATTCCATAGTGGATTTTGCGGCAAAGAACCATATCAGGGTTCATGGGACAACCCTGGTTTGGCATGATATCAGTGATCTCGCCTGGGTAAAGAATTTTCAGGGCGATTCACTGGCCTGGGAAAATATGTTTAAGAAACATATTCAAACGGTTGCCGCTCATTACAAGGGTAAGGTCCGTTCATGGGATGTTGTGAATGAACCATTCCATTCCGACGGCACGCTCAGGATGGATGAAATTCCCGGATCGGATGACCCGGGAAGTATCTGGGCAAGGCACCTCGGACCCGATTATATCGCCAGAGCTTTCCAATATGCTCACGAGGCTGATCCCGAAGCTTTACTGATTCTTAATGACTTTGATTTACAGTATTCAAAATATCAGAAGAAAATTGATGCTGTGGTAAACCTCGCCAATGACTTTAAAAAAAGAGGGATACCGATCGGCGGATTGGGCATGCAGATGCACATTGGGGTATCGGCAAGCAATGAGGAGATAGCGAGCGGACTTCGTCAGCTGGCCTCAACCGGTTTAATGGTGCATATCTCAGAGGTAAGCATTCTTGTTTCCGACTGGAAGCGTGACAGCAGCCTTGTTTTTAGTCCGGAATTGCAGAAAAAACAGGCTGATAAGTATGAATCGCTGGTCAAGGTATACGAAGAGTCTGTGCCGGTCGCACAACGCTATGGCATTACCGTTTGGGGGATAAGCGATTCAAACAGCTGGATCATGCCGACGTTCAACCTGATCGACTGGCCGTTGCTCTTCGATGGCAGCTTCCAGAGGAAACCGGCCTATTATGGATTTTTGAAAGGATTGGGAACAGTCGGCAGTAGGCAGTCGGCAGTAGGCAGTCGGCAGTAGGCAGTTGGCAGTAGGCAGTCGGCAGTAGGCAGTAGGCAGTCGGCAGTAGGCAGTTGGCAGTAGGCAGTAGGCAGTCGGCAGTAGGCAGTCGGCAG
>CAILAQ010000835.1 GCA_903832165.1 uncultured Bacteroidota bacterium
ACAAACAAGATCTCCTGAAAAATTACTCTTATCCCCTATTTAAACGCAAAATTCAAGATACAGATCTGCATAAAAGCATATCAAGAGTCGAAGCATATACATTTCACGACACTGTGTGTTTTTTTGAATTCGATTATGACACTATTTGGGGGGTTACAAAGAAAGATGAACTGATTGCACGATGGGCCTTTAAGCACTCATCAAGGTATATTACTCCAACTCTTATGAGGCAACACAACTATCCTGAAAACTTTTATCATTTTGATTACCATCTAGAGTCAGATTCATTCTTATTCTTCTCTGGTGTAAATAAAGGGAAAATAGCACGGTTGATTTTTAATAAAAATAAAAATGAATTTACTGACCTCAAAGAAACAGATGCTAATATTCCTGGTCTTCAAAGATTCGGGTTTAGAAATGATTTCGATAACGGTTTCCCGTTTTGGCCTTTAGGCCAAGTAAATGAAAAATGGTTCTACAGTTTTATTGACGCAAAATCATTCCTGGATGTTTACTCGAAGGTTTCCGATTTCCGATCGATAAAACCAGATTATAAAAAACAGGTTGAATCAATAGCTTCATCATTGGATGAATTATCTAATCCAATAGTAATGTTTGTAAAATTTAGATAAACTTATTATGCGATACTCTCGTGGACTCTTATGTTTTATCCTGTTGTTTTCATTTTATAATTGCGAAAGGGATGTTAAGATTCAATTAATATCCCAAATTAAAAAAACAGATTCCCTTGAACAATTGACTAACAATTTGAGTTCCATGATTCTGAGCTCCTTCTTATACGAAAAGGAACATGTCGATCAAGATTTAGTCCTTTTGTTACTGGGGAGCAAGGATAGTGTAAAACTCGAACAATCTGAAATCAATGATAAATTAGTTTTCTTCTTTTCTAGCAGGTCTTGTCTTCAATGCGTTAGGGAGCAATTCCAATTATTAGCAGATAACGCTTATGATCTTGATAAACTGATTATTATTACTTGGTACGATAATCCACACGAATTACTTGTGTTGGACAAACTTTTTGACCTCAAAGTACCATTTTACTCAATGCTCAATAAAACTTCTTTAACAGAGAAATTCAACGATCCAGGTCCATTCTTTTTTCGAATTTCAAATAACGGAAGAATTGATGATTTTTTTTGCCCCCTTCGTGGGTATCCCATTTATTCTAAGCAATATTTTAACAAGCAATTTTCTTATAACCATTAACAATTAATCCTCAAAATTATGAAAAGCAGACCGATTTTTATTTTTCTTCTTTTGATTTTTGGTTTAGGTACCGGAGCTATAATAGGCGAAGAAAAACCATGTAGCTGCTATATAACAGCGCAAGCTAAAGTTCCAGGAACTGAGGGAATAGGGTATTGGTGCTATTCCAACAAAGGCTTTCCATGTGGTGTAACAGTGCCATGTATTTCTTATCCCCTCACTGATTGTTTGGCTAAGTTATGTGTTGCACCTTGTTCAACAGGTGTTGGCTCCCCAAATTAAGTAGAATTTTTCAGGTATATTGGGATTTCCGAGCTGGTTGATTAACCTTTATAAATTGGTCAGATTCAAAATACGGGATCACCTTTTGCGCAGAAACAATCCAATAAGAACAATAAATCCCAGGGCTATTAAGGTTAACCAAATAAAGCTTGATGACTTGGGATTTCGTAAAGTTAACGGACCGGCATATACCATGCCGGCCCAGTAATGCGGGTGATCGAGCCCCGGCTGGCAGGTAGACAGATAAGTGCGTTTTGCGTTCGTTAAAGCCTCAGCAGGCATATTATCAGGGTAATTCGTGTAAAATTCACGGGCCAGCATCGATCCGCTGATGTCGGGAGCTTTCCAGCGATGTTCAATCACACCGGACGCCCCTGCCAGTAGAAAAAACAATCCCGGGCTCAGTTTGCCATCGCCCTGGTTGTTGATCCCATCGGCCGATTCACAGCCGTTTATGAATACCAGATCCGGCCGTATCCGGATGTTGAGCAATTCAGATAGCTGAAAAGCCCCTTTTCCCGGTCCTGAGCAGCCCATAACCGTCCGGAAGGCATCATCCCTGTCCAAAAGGACATGACCGGCAAAATGGATAATATCTGCGCGATTTAAGGCGGTACGGAGATTAAACCCGCCACTTCCCAGGTCGTCCTCTTTTGCATCCGGCATTTTTTGCGTAAGCCACCCTACCTCATTCCTGATTTCCGGCGCCAGCTTATCGTCGGGGCAATAGAGTATTTGCATTGTTTTTCGATGGAAGGGCCAATACCCTGAACTCTTCTGTTGCTGTAACCCCGACAAATAGGAAACCCTGAACTTCTTAATCAGAAAAGGCAGATCGCGAAATTCATTGAATTCGTTCAGGTCCGGTTCTTTCCCCTGATCCATGGTCAGGGCTTCAAAAGGCAGATCCATGATCAACCCATCGGGCCTGATGAGTAAATCACGAGTAACAACAGCCCCTAAAACCGGCTTAAGCAAAAGACTATACAAACGATTGCACGACCGGTATAATTCCTGCACCTGAGCCTTTTCATAATTGGCGCTTATCGGATTAACCAACATTTTCAAAAAATCTGCTGTAGAATTTTTTAGCTCTTCCGATATTGGAATTTCCGAAAAACTCATCGTCCCATGCGATAAGGCAAAAACGGCAAGTACCGAATCCATCTGGTGGTAACAGATTAATGAACTTTTACCGGTCGCCAGTCTGATCCGCCTGAAGCGTGATTGCATCGACTCGGTGGATATCATTGTCTCCGTTGGATTTAACGCAAGCTTTTTCTTCAGAACCTGGTACTCCTTCAGCTGGGCAGTCCGGGAATCACGATCAGTAGTTTCACCGAGCGCCTGGCGAATCCTGTACAAACGAAATGTCAGTGCCCGGGTGGAATCATCGCCTGTCATTCTTTCCTCCTGCCCCACCCGGGCCTGCAAGGAGACTGATCCTGCCTGCAGCGACCAGACCAGCGCATTCTGCAGATATCCGGGAACACCGATTTCCTTATATAAGTCGAGCGACAAGCGGATGGCCGAGTCAAAAATCTGCCGGCCCTTATCGGCGAGTATAAAGCCCGATTCGGAACTGATTAAATTTTGGATAATGGATTCAAACCGGCTCATGGCTGCGGTCATTTCTTCGAGGGACTTTTCCAGTATAATTACCCGGGATTCGCCCTTTTGCTGAAAAGCCAGTATCCTTTGCAAATCAACCTCATCATTAATCAATTCAAAAAAGAGGGTTTCATAATCCAGCTTCAGAGCATTCAGGGCGGCATCGCCATCGGCAGAATTATCTGTCTGAAAAGCCTTTCCGGCGTTTGCATAACAGATACCGGCTGAATCTGTCTGGTTTAATTGTTTAAACACATTTCCAAGGCAATGCCAGGTTTTAGCCACCTGATAATGCGTATTGCCGTATTGCATCCGGTACAGATCCAATGAACGCTTTATGGCTATGTATGCCTCCTGAGGTTTTCCGATGGCGAGTTGATACCGGCCAAAATTCCGGTAAACAAGTGCTGAATCGAATCCCAGACCGGCCGCTTTTTGATGAACCAGGTCGAACAACAGAGGAAACAGGGTGTCGGCCATGGCATACTTCTTTGATGCCAATGCAGCTGCTGCCAGATTGTTTAAAAGGATTCCCTTTTTAGCAGCGTCCGTCTTGAACTGCTTAAACCCGATCAATGCAATTCCATTTTTCAGGCTCCGTTCATATCTGCCGGCTTCCAGCTCAAGGTATACCATGTTGACGGGAATACTGTAATCATACGCTTCACTTCCGGGCCTGAAAAAGGAAGATGCCAGATCGTATGAATACCGTGCAAGACTAATATCGCCTTGTTGTTTAGCCGCTTCGGCAAGATAAATGTACAGATAGCCCTGATATTTTTCGGCTCCGGGAAACCCCTTATAGGCAGACAAGACGGAATCGCACAAATAGATAACATCCAATGCCTTACCCTTACTATGCAACTGATAAATCCGTGAACTTTGATTATATAAATCAGTGATGGAATGCACTGCTGTTTGAGCGGCTGCGGAAAAAAAAGTAAAAAAAAGCAGAATCCGGATTAAGGTTAGCATGGTTTTCATACATAGTACGAATGTAGTTTAATCAAATACATTATAAAGTATGTCAAACACGATTGGTGAATTAAAAAAAACCTCGTTCTTATTGAGCTGACGGTTGAGGAGATGATTCATGTTCGAGGAGGGGATGGTGATGGCAATCTGTTAATACTTCCGCCGCCGCCGCCACCGCCTGATCCGGATCCGAATCATGGCGGATAAGGATTAAATGGTAGCCCCATCACTGACCGTGTTGTAATTCGCGGTTCGGTGATGGGGTTCTTATTGAAAATTTTCTATTTGATTAGCTGGCTGTTATAAAACATATTCATGTTGGTCGTTAAGGTTTGGATGTAATCCGACATAATAGAGATGTAGTAGGATACATAAGCTAAATAGGTCAATATGGTTGAGAAAGAAACAAACAGAAATTTCAAATCCTTTGGGTCGATCAGATCGATGCCAAAGGACAGAGTCCAAAGCATTGATTTTGCTTTCCTGCTTTGGCGAAACAGGTTCTCAATTTGTCAATTTAAAACTATGTCAAATGAAAAAGAAATTATCTACTCATCTATACCGATTTGCATTATCAATTATGGTTTCCCTGATCCCGGTTTTGTGTTTTAGCCAGGGGAATTCGCAGAAGCTTTTGGAAGATGTCAAAATGGAATCATTAAATCTCTCTAAACAAGAATTGAGTAAAGTTCAGCACCTGAGTCGTGATCCGCTTGTTAGCCATGTTTATGCTTTAAATATTGGCTCACTCTCTAAAATAGTCGAGTCTTACAATCGAAGTGTCTCAATAAAACTACCCGGAGACAATAACGCTTTGGTTGCTTCGACAACAAAATTCGAATTCTCATCAGACAATAATTATCATTGGTCTGGTGAATTCAAAAAAGGCGGCGGGGATATTTCGTTAGTTTGTAAGGACGGAAGATTCGCAGGTAGAATTACCGCTAACCATAAAATCTATGAAGTTCGCTCCTTAAGCAAAGACAAACATTTACTTGTTGAATACTATGCGGCCAATTTCTCGGCTGATGATGGCGGAAAAGCAAAATTTGATATAGAACCAATAGCTAATCCCAAATTAAAGAGTGCCACGACCGAAGATCCGGTGCTCATTAAAATACTAATTCTTTATACCGATAGTTGTGATATTTACTACGATAGAGACATGGGATCATGTATAGATTTGGCAATGTTTCAGTTACAATCAGCTTTGACCTCAAGTTTATCAAATCTACAGGTAAACGTTGTTCTCGCTGATTCAGCAAAAACGACCTATGGAGAATCAAATTACGGTGTCCAACTTGACTTACAATGGTTGGATGATAATACTAGCGTTGCTGCGTTAAGAAATTCAAAACATGCAGACTTGGTTGTTCTAATGACTCATGGGTGGCGCAATGAAAGAGGTATCAGTTGGATGGGCCCAAATGAAAGTACTGCATTTGCTGTAGTCAGGGCACCTTACATCACACAAACTTATACATTTACACATGAAGTTGGGCATTTATTCGGTTGTAAACATCAAAGAACGGGTTTTACCGACAAAGGAATTAATCACGGATATGAGTTTACCGGTGAATCTGGAACCCATTCAACCGTTATGAATACTGTCACATCCAGTGAAGAAAGTCAAAGGCTTAATCAATTCTCAAATCCTGAAAAGTTTTATGAAGAGTGCTCCATGGGAACTTGGGAATATAACAATAACGCACTTTGGATTGAACAAAACGCATCCACAGTCGCTAACTTTAGAACCGATCCACCTCCGAATTATTTAACTGCCTTTATCTCTGGCCCGACACATGGTATGATTTATGGCAGCTATACCTGGCAGGCAGATTATTCAGGAGGAACCGGCCCATATTCCTGTACCTGGTATAAATTCTACCAATATGATTATGTTCAAGTAGAAACGGGTTGGTCTTATACAACAACACTTCCAAACCAAGGGTCGATGGTCTACCTTAAAATCATAGTTACATCAAGTGATAATCAGCAATATATCTCTTACTATGCTGTTGCAATTGATCAGCCAGAACCAATCCTGGCTGGAAAAGATAATCACATACTAAATCAAGTGGCAACAAGGTCCAATAATTCAATTTCTATTGCTGAAGAAAGCTTATCAAACACAATTTCTATTTTCCCAAATCCAATGACTGACGCAACAGTTATTCAGTATTTGGTAAAACAGATTTCAATAGTAGAAATTAAAGTATCTGATCTATCGGGCAAGACAATAATTACATTGAACGAGGGAACCAAGGAAGCCGGAACCTATTCCAAAAGGCTAAATACTTCCAACCTTAGTCCTGGCACCTATTTATGTTCGGTGAACATTGGAGATGCAACGATCATGAAAAAATTGGTGATTCAATAACGTGTTGGACTGGGGGTGAGACCAAATAATTTTCATCGTAATTGTCAATAATAACTATTTCGCTTCATCCCCAGTCTTTCTTTTTATTATTACAGTTGGATTTTTACTACTGTCGATGGGGTAATGATTGCTTGATATTCGCGATATTTGAAGATATAGATTTTCCAATTAAAAAATAATCCATGCTTTATAAACAAATATTATTCGTTCTGCTAAATCTTTTATTTGCCTTTGTCCAGGCTCAGGATCGTTGGACTAGCCAATCCAGATTGCCTGTGGAAAGAGAAAGAGCAACTGCCTTTGTTATTGGCAATTATGGCTATGTCGGAACCGGGGTAGGCGGTGACAGGTTGCGAAATGATTTTTACAGATACAACCCGGAAACAGACACATGGACTGAAATTGACACCATGCCCACCCTGGGACGTAGAGGTGCCTTTAGTTTCGCAATTAATGGCAAGGGATATGTGGGTGGAGGTGTAAATGAAAACAGCCTGCTCGATGATGAGTTTTGGGAATACGATCCGGACCAATTATTATGGTCTAAAAGAGCAAGCTTACCTCATGGACTTGTATATGCTGATGAAACACTAGTGGGCTTTTCAATTGGCAAAGTGGGATATTTGTTAGACTGCCTTATGAGTTCCAATTTTTATCAGTACGATCCAACCACTAACACCTGGTCTTCAAGAGCAAATTTCCCGGGTTCCAAGGGATTGGGCCAAGTAGGTTTTACGATTGGGGGCAAAGGATATGTTGGAAGTGGATTTGGGATGGACTTTGTAACTGAATTCTGGGAATATGACCCGGTTATGGATCAATGGTCAAAAAAAGCAAATATTCCTGGTCCTGGAAGGATAGATCCGATGGGATTTAGCATAGGAAATTATGGATATATCGGCTTAGGAATTAATCGTGGCACTTTTGAACATGATTTCTGGGAATATCATCCAGTGACTGATAGCTGGAAACAAATTGCCGATTGTCCCTTTGATGTTTGGTATGCAGTTGGATTTGGAATTGGAGCCAAAGGATATATTGGGACAGGAGTGCGATTCAGCCATGACTCCGGTTGGTGGGAATACTCTCCTGCTAGTTCAGGGGTGAAGGACATTGAGTTATCTGACAAGGTCAACATCTACACTAATCCCGTTGGCGATATCCTGAATTTCGAATCAAACCGGTTTGATCTAAAAACATATTCCATCATTTCGGTAATGGGCAAGGTTACTAAATCCGGGACTCTCATTGGAAACACCATTTCTGTGGCAGACCTGCCCGGAGGGGTGTACTTTTTAAATTTCCCTATGAAAAGCGGCGTTTTACGCAAAAAGTTTATGAAAAATTAAATTCTAAATTTACCGGACAAGCAAAATACCAAATGTCCGAAAACTTTGATGCGGAAATTTTAGACAAGATCAGAAAAGGAGATGAGGCTTCCATCAATCTTATTAAAAAGCCTTTAAAAAATATGTGTTTATCTATTTGTCGAAAATATGGCATCAAAAATTATGGACTTGCAGATGAGATCGTTCATGAGGTTCTCATCGAGATTGCACTGAGCAAAAAGGCTTTTACTGAACCATTTAATGTAATGGGCTATTTGTACACGATTACCGACAGACTTATCTGCAGACATTTGCGGGAAAATTTTAAATATATCGATGGTGGAGTTAGTCCGGCGGCATTTACCGCAGGTCCCGTATCAATGGATTTAGAGATTGAATTGTATGAAATCAGCGATGCCACCGATGTTTGTTTAGGTTATCTGACTAATAAAGAGCAACAATTAATGGAAGGAATACTGGACGACCTGTCGCCGGAAAATTTGGCAGAAAAACTCGATTATAAAAACCTGAATGTTTTTTATGCCCGGAAAAGTATGGTGATATCGAAGTTCAGGGAACTATTACGAAAGCACGGATTGGACATGTAGTAATTTTTAGGTCAATGGAAAAT
>CAILAQ010000836.1 GCA_903832165.1 uncultured Bacteroidota bacterium
ATCCTTTATGTCGGTTCTTCAATGGATTTTCGGCCCTGTACTTGCCTATAACATATTGCCGTATGATGAACTTTATTACATGGCCGTTCCGGAAGCAGCCTATATGGACTTTGTGGTCCCGGCCTGTTATTTAATGGTCCTCGGGCTTTACCTGCCAATCAAAGAAGAACGGATTGTGAACGAAGAGGATATTGACCGTTTGAAGGGGTACCTTATTGAGCATCCTTACCTTGGATATGTCCTTACGATTATTGGTCTTGCTGCAGGGTTTGCAGGAAAAAACCTGCCACAAAGCCTCCGCTTCATAGGGTTTCTGGTGAGTAACCTGCAGTTTGTAGGGATGTACATGGCCATCTTCGGGAATTTCAAATTCAAATGGCTGGTTGTAGCGGCAATTCTGGGGCTGGCTGCTTCCGCCGCTGTTCTCCAGGGCATGTTCGGGGAGCTTGTTCAATGGATGATTCTTTCATTCCTGATCATTGCCATGGTGGTTAAAATTCCAACCTGGGGTAAAATAGCGATGATGGTTGCCGGAATGTTCCTCCTGATGCTGGTTCAGGCAACAAAACAGGAATACCGGATGGCCACGTGGTATGCCACGAGCACAAAATCCAATTCGGAAATCTATAAAGAGATCATTGCAGCCCGATTATCGTCGCCATCAAGTGTGGTTGAATCGGGTCCGATCGAGAACATGGGAGCCAGGTTAAACCAGGGATGGATCATCGCCCGCATCATGAACCATATGCCAGAAGAGACTCCATTTGTAAGGGGTGAAACGATAAAAACCGCTCTGTATGCCTCACTGCTGCCAAGATTTCTGGCACCGGGCAAAATAAAAGCCGGTGGTCGGGCGAATTTCGAAAGGTTCACGGGCACCGTTTTGCCCGAAACCACCAGCATGGATATATCGCTTATCGGGGAAGGGTATGCCAATTACGGAAAATACGGAGGCATGATATTCCTGTTCCTGGTTTCATTGCTCTACAATTGGGTGATTGTCAAGATAATCTCGATATCTAAAAAATTTCCGGCACTGATCATTTGGATACCATTTTTATTCTTTCAGGTGATGAAAGCAGAAACTGATTTTTCCACGGTGCTCAATTACCTGACAAAAGCATCGGTAATAGCATTCCTGGTCTTTTATATCACAGAGATCGTACTTGCCCAGATACAAACCAGGAAAAAAATCGTGCAGCTTCTATGACAGTCTCCATCATCACGGTTTGTCATAACAGCGAGAGTTCCATTGCAGCAACAATCCGATCGGTATTGGCTCAAAAATTTTCCGGTATTGAATACATCATTATAGATGGCGCATCCAATGACGGGACAGTTGAGATCATCAAATCGTTCGGTACTCAGATCAGCAAATGGGTGAGCGAACCGGACCATGGTTTATATGATGCGCTGAACAAGGGAATTGCGATGGCAACAGGAGATGTAATCGGGTTTTTGCATTCAGATGATTTTTTTCTTGACGATCATGTGATTGAAAAGGTGGTGGATCTGTTTGAGAGAAAGCATGCCGACTCGGTATACGGGGATATTCAGTATGTTGATCAGAACGATATCAGCAAGGTCCTGACAGACCGGAAATCAGGCAATTACCATCGGTGGAAGTTTAAGCTGGGGTGGTTGCCGCCCCACCCTACTTTTTATACCAGGCGGATATTCTATCAGCAGTACGGGTTATTCGATACCAGTTTCAACATTGCCGGTGACTACGATTCCATGTTACGGTTTCTGGTTAAGAACAAAATCAGGGCCACCTACCTTCCTGAAGTTATGGTAAGGATGCGGGTTGGTGGAGTGAGCAACCGGACCATGGAAAATATCAAAAAAAAATGGAGAGAAGATTATCGTGCGATGAAAAAGAATAACTGTGGCAATCTGTTTACACTCTTTCTGAAAACGATGAGACCGATTGCCCATTTTCACAGATCACCAAAATATTTGTTTAAATAGATGGATATTCCTGCCCCTTCTATCAAGCTGCTCATTGCTGTTCCTGCCTATAATGAGGAAAAGGATCTCCCTCATTTGCTGGAGCAACTCGAACCATGGAAAGAGGATGTGCTCGTGATTGATGACGGCAGTCTTGACCAAACAGCAAAATGCATTATTGAAAAGGGCTTTAAATTTATGCAGATGGAAACGAATCAGGGCCTTGCCATGTTTTACAGGAATGCCGCATTGCATGCTTCAAAAAACGGATATACTCATTTGCTGGCCATTGACGCCGACGGACAGCATGATACCAGCTACATCCCTGCCTTCCGCGAGAAACTGCATCAGTATGATCTTGTTACCGGTAACCGGTTTCATTTTACCGAGGGGCTCAGTGGAAGTAAAATTGCCTCCAATTTATTCGCTATCCTGTTGTTCAAAGAATTTCTGAATATTTCCTTGCCGGATGTTGCATGTGGCTATATGGGCATGAAACTTGAGGTGATCCCTGACGACGATACCATTTCACGATTTGAGATCATTTACGAGTTGCGCGCGAGGCATGCATTAGCCGGCAAACATTGCGGATCAGTCAGAATTCCAGCTATCTATCACCCTAATAGTCAGATGAACACCAACATTTCGGAAATCGATGGGTTAATCAGGGCAGTAAGCAGGTACAATTCTTCCCCGGTACTGACATCAATTTTGGAATCGATCCGGTGCAGATCAGATTTCAGTATCAGTCTATCCGGATTTGAGTTTGAGTCTGTTTTTAATGGCACGGGTGCTTATCGTTTCATAACGAATGACCAAAAGGCCAGAGAGTACTTCACGGTTGTCAATCAAGAGTAAAACATATAACTGTTACCAAGTGGAAACCAATATCATACAAAACACTGCTGATTTTCATCCTGCTCCGGGTACAATTCCCAGACATATAGGGATTATACCAGACGGTGGAAGGCGCTGGGCGAAGGTTCATGAATGCTCCCTTCAGGAATCCTATGCTATTGCACGAAACAAGCTGGAAGACTTTGTTTTATTCCTGGTTGAACGGGGCGTTATTGAGATAAGCATTTACCTGTCCAGCATTCAGAATTTCAGGCGGGAGGCCGATGAGCTGGATGCGAATCTGGACATTATCGAAACGTCCATGACCAAAGAGATAGCAGCACTTGCACAGGCAAAGAACCTGAAGGTTGTGGTGGCTGGTAACCGCGATATTGTACCCGGTTCATTTCGTGCTGAGGTTGGAACCCTGGAACAATTAACGATAAACAATACCGGTGGCAGATTGAATCTTTTGATAGCCTATGACCCTATTGAAGAAATAACGCAGGCGATAAAAGCTGCAAAAGACCCGGACCAGTTTCTTAACCATCTGTGGGTTACCACGCCGGTTGATTTCATAATCAGAAGCGGGAAGGCGCCTTTGTTAAGCAATTTTCTACCGATCCAGTCGGGATTTGCCAGGCTGTATTTTTTCAGCAAGCTTTTTAACGATCTGGGTTTGGAGGATATAACCTGTGCTCTTGAAAACTTTTCGGTTCTTGATCGCAAATTCGGGGAATGAATCAGAAAAGGATCAGATTTTTGGCGGGACCTCGATAGTTAAACCATCGATTGCTTCAACGGTATTTTCAAAGATCTCCCTGGCCTCCGCCAAAAGGCCGGAAGTATCCTTATATCGGGCTGAGAAGTGCCCGATGACCAATTTCCCCACTCCGGCCAGTTGCGCCATTTCTGCGGCCTGTTTTGCCGTTGAGTGGGCCGTTGAAATTGCACGGCTAAGTTCTTTATGCCCATAGGTAGCCTCATGGTATAGCAGGTCACATCCGGCAAAAACCGAAGCCAGAGAGGGATCAAAGAGGGTATCGGTACAAAATGCATACGTCCGGGGTTCCCGGTCGAGATTATTTCTTCCATTGAATTTCTCCCGGAACAAGAATCCCCAGGTTGGAACCCGGTGTTTTACAGGAAATGAGAATACTTCAACGGCCTTATCCTCAAAGATTTTAAATACTCCGGATTGATTCAGAGAATAAAAAACTACTGGAAGAGTAAGTGATTCAGGAAATAGTGCGAAGTGGTTTCTGACAAACCTCTCCAGATCAGGTGGCCCGAAAATTTCAATTTCCTTTTTCCGGCCGATAAGGGCTTGTGTTGCCAGATATCCGAAAAGGCCGAGGATATGGTCGCTATGGAGATGGCTGATAAAGATCTGATGAACACGGCCAAAGCGGATACGGAATTTCCTGAATTGTATTTGAGTTGCTTCACCGCAATCTATTAAAAAAAACCGCTCAT
>CAILAQ010000837.1 GCA_903832165.1 uncultured Bacteroidota bacterium
AAAACCTGGTCCTTTCAAGTTGGAAAGATGCCCTTAACAATCCCGGATTGTTAAAACGAATGACGGGTTTTATTGAGGTGCCCAAATTTGGAACTTTCCTGAATGAACAAATTGTCAGCATCGGCCCCGATTTTAATAATACACTGACCAATCTCTGGTCTGTTGGAGGCGATACCGGTTGGTACTATGCCAACTGGATATGGCGAATCCGGGGAACCATTGACCGAATGGTAGGCGGAGTTGGATTAAGGCGGGGCAGGACTCATCCCTGGCAAATTCATCCTGGAGATGCTCTTGATTTTTGGCGGGTACTGATTGCTGACAGGACAAGTCGCCGGTTATTGTTGTTTGCTGAAATGAAAGTTCCCGGCGAGGCCTGGCTTGAGTTTAGCATCCAGGAAGGCAAACAGGGATTTGAACTTCATCAGGTAGCCACTTTCAGGCCGAGTGGAATCACAGGCCGTATGTATTGGTACTTGCTTTGGCCTATCCACACTTTGATCTTTGTGAATATGGCCAAAAGAATTGCTCATTATAATATTCCTATTTTATAGCCGCAAAAAGAGGCATGAATGACTAAACGTGAAATTATCCGGCTTACACTTGAAGGTAAAACCCCACCCTATATTCCATGGTCATTTAAGTTCACAAAAGAACCGGCGGAGTGGCTCTGCAAATATTTCGGAGTTCAGGATCTTGATATTCCTTTAGGAAATCACCTACTCAATCTTGGCAGTGATATTGGATTTTTCGATGAGCTGCCTCATAGCAGGTTTAGAGATGTTTTTGGGGTTACCTGGGATCGTTCTGTCGACAAAGACATCGGGGTACCTGTAGATTCTGTTCTCCACAATCCAACCCTGTCAGGCTATCAGTTTCCTGATCCTTCAGATCCAAGATTCTTCAGTAACATTGAATCTGAAATCTCAGCAAAACCTGAACTTTTCAGGGTTTTTCAGATAGGCTTCAGCCTTTTTGAAAGAGCATGGACGCTTCGGGGTATGGAAGACTTTCTCATGGACTTTTATCTTAATCCCGACTTTGCCCGTGAATTACTCAGCAGGATCACCGACTACAATATCACACAAATTAGAAAAGCATTGACCTACGAAATAGATGCTGTGTATTTTGGAGATGATTGGGGTCAGCAAAACGGATTAATCATGGGCTATGAATTATGGAAAGAATTTATTCTTCCCCAAATTAAGCGGATGTACGATGAGGTCAGGAAGGCTGGTAAATTTGTGATGATTCATAGCTGTGGTGATGTTGACGAGCTTTTTCCGGACCTGATAAAAGCAGGTGTAAATTGCTTTAACCCTTTTCAGCCTGAAGTAATGGATGTTGATGCCATCTTGTCTGAGTACCAGAATAGGCTCTGTTTCCACGGAGGGCTTTCAATCCAGAAAATTTTACCTTTTGGCACGAGAGATGAGGTTATTCAGGAAACGGAAAGATTACTAAAACTAGGCAAAGCCGGGGGTTTTATACTTTCACCGTCTCATTCAGTTGAAAGCGATACACCGTTTGAGAATATCCTGGCTTTTATCGAGATTGCACAAAAGCAGCAAGGCTATCTTAATATAACAGGATTAGAACAATCGCCACCCTAAGGAACAGTAGAACATATTATTACGAAAATTCAGAGCATTTAGGGAATTAATTGACAGAAAATCATTAAGCCCAAATTCATATCCAACATCAAACGTCAGCATCAACACATCAAGTCCTGCTCCAAATTGAACAGACCAGAAAGCATCCTTAAAATCCTCACGTGTAATGATGGAGGATTTGTTCACGCCGTTGATGGACAAAGAATAATCCTTGTTGAGAATATATGATGCAATTGGCCCACCCCATATTCTTAAACGTGCAAGTTTAAGATCCAGCACCCTGTAACCAAGAAGAAAAGGTATATCAATAGATTTTAGAGTTACACTTTGGCTGACGTTTAACGAATTGACCGGATTTAAAGGGTCTCCGATGTTGGTCTCCAATGAACCGCGCTTAATACTGAAGTAGGCTTCCGGTTGAACATAAAAATTCTTGATATAAAGGCTGAGAAATAAACCTCCCTGGTAGCCACTTTTCAAATCATTGACATAGGTGGAATAATTAGTGGTTAATCTGGAGGAATTCCAACCGATCTTGGGGCCAAAACTGATTGGACCCTGGGCAAATATTCCAAAAGGAATTATGCTCAACATCAGAATCCAAAAGATCTTTTTCATATCATTATCATTTTAGTTATCGCTTTAATCACCATTCGGCGTCAATCCAATCTGGAATCCAGCTCTTATACTTTGAAACGGATAATCATTCAAACCCCGCTCATAACCTACAACGAAGGCTGCTTCTCCCATTTTGAATCCGAGATCCGCACGGTATACCAGCGGTTGATCACCATTATTCATATATCCTGAATATCCTCTTATAGATTGATTGATAAAAAAACTCTTAAAATCAAAGTCTATGCCACAACCAAATAATAACGCATCATTTTGAGGATAATTATTCAAATATGTTTGCCAGCAATAAAAACCGAGCTCAGCGTACCATCTGATATGCCTGAAATAACCTTTGTCCGCTCCATATGAATCACCTATAGCGGCATCAATATAGTATCCCGGCGTATCAACATATCGCGCATTGGCTCTTTGCGTACCGCTTGCTGTTCTGCAAGACATTGCCACAGCCAGATCTGGCAGGAAGTCATGATCTTTTATCAATTGAATCATAGTTCCAAAGTAAATATCGCCAAATGAGTGACCTGCGACAGCCTCGCCACTCTGGGTTCGCCTTAGAAGGCTGACCGCAGAATCCATTGAGAAAAATTCAACTGGAACATACTTAAATTCCAGCCCAATCCTTCCATTGGCAACCGGAACGATAAAATGCATATTGAAATCATGTGTTTTATCACCCCTTCCGGAATAATACTCATATAATCCCGACCAATAGAATTTTCCGGGAATATATGCTTTATGCAGAAGCGGCACCGGCAGGGCATTTGGGCCCAGATACCGAGGTGAGGTTATCAGGATATGGGGATCACCAGGAAAATATTTGTTCTGTGCCTTCAATCCGAAAGGGCAAATGAACATGAGAAATACCAACTTCAATAAGAGTCTTGACATATATTCTCTTTTGGGTATTTGGTAAAGATACCGCCTTCATGGTAATTTATGTATTTTTGGGCTAAATTATGTATTTATGCCCTCCAACATTCCTTTAGCAGAACGCATGAGACCTCACAAACTTGAGGATTATGTTGGCCAGGAACATTTAGTTGGAGAGAAATCCATTCTACGCAATGTTATTTCCACCGGGTCTTTGCCCTCTTTCATACTTTGGGGACCTCCGGGAGTCGGAAAAACAACACTTGCCCGAATTATTGCCAATCACCTTAACCGCCCATTTTACACGTTAAGTGCAATCAATTCAGGGGTAAAGGATATCCGCGAGATAATTGATAAAGCACAGAAATCAAGGTTCTTCGATTCTCCTTCTCCCGTATTGTTTATTGATGAAATCCACCGTTTCAGTAAATCACAACAAGATTCTCTCCTGGCAGCAGTTGAGCAGGGGGTGATAACCCTGATTGGTGCCACTACAGAGAACCCCTCTTTCGAGGTGATTTCACCATTATTAAGCCGGTGTCAGGTTTATGTTCTGAAGCCCCTTGAAAAAGCACATCTTGAAGAGCTTCTCAGGAGATCCCTGACGGAAGATTTTGACCTTAGAACCCGAAAAATTGAATTGTTGGAAACTGAAGCCCTGCTCAGGTTTTCAGGAGGAGATGCAC
>CAILAQ010000838.1 GCA_903832165.1 uncultured Bacteroidota bacterium
CTCCTTCGAGAGCAAACCGGTCGAAGTTCGGGGTAGAGGTAATCACATTTCCGTAGCAGCCCAGATCGCCATATCCTAAATCGTCCGTCAGGAAGATAATATAGTTCGGGAGTTTCGGGCTGCCAACCGGATTCAAATTGAAATCTTTTGAACTCCCGGCCGGAACAGAGGCCAGACTGAGTCCCCCCGCCAATGCAAGAGAAAAGGCTCCAGGTCGGAAAGGGTTGACACGCCTGAATGGGAGGACCCGCGAGAATGGGAGGACCCGCGGGTCCTCCCCTACAAAAATCCGTCTTCCGTGTTTCGCGTTTCGTGTCACGTGTTTAGCTTCGCTGAGCTCGCCTAGCGGCTCGGTTCGTGTTTCGTGTCTCGTGTCTCGTGTCTCGTCTTGCCGTCTCCCCCATCTGAAGATGGAGGCTATTGATAGAGCACCCTGGTTATTCATCCTGCTACTTTGGTCCGGCAGGCAATTTATCCAACCACCAGGCGGTCCAGATTTTTCTCAATTGTGTGGATGTGCCATCGCGCTCATAAATTCCGTGTGAACGCATAGGATATTCCATCATTGAAAAGATCTTCTGTTCCTTGATCAGTTCATTTACAAGAACTTCACAACTCTGGTAGTGGCAATTATCGTCGCCCGAACCATGAATAAGCAGCAAATTTCCTTCCAGAAATTTTGCCCAGGTTACGGGGGATCCATCGCGATAACCTTCCTCATTATTATCGGGCAATCCCATGTAACGCTCCTGATAAATAGTATCGTAGAACTTTTGATTACTGATAAAGGCTACTGCAATTCCAGTCTTATAGATTTCAGGATGACGGAACATGCAGTTCAGTGTCATTGATCCGCCGCCACTCCAGCCATAAACACCTATCCTGGAAGGGTCGACGAAAGAATACTTATTGATGATGGCTTTTGCTGCTGCCGCCTGATCGCTTGATGCCAGAATTCCTATCTGGCGATAAATACTTTTCCTCCATTCACGGCCCCGGGGAGTTTTTGTACCACGGTTATCAACGCTCATAATAATATAACCCTTTTGTGCCAGATACTGGTTGTACAGGTCGCCCCCACCCCAGTTATCCTGAACGGTTGCTCCGGCAGGCTCACCATAAATATTAAAGATCACCGGATATTTCTTTGCAGGATCAAAGTCGTACGGTTTGATCATAAAGCAGTCCAGATCAACGCCGGGCTCAATGGAAACCCGGAAGAACTCTTTAGTCTTTATTTTAAGATCGGCGAAGCGTGCTTTCAGCTGGTCGTTGTTCTCCAGCACCCTGACAAGCTTATGAGCAGGAAGAGACACCAGATTAATGGTGTTGGGGGTAGAAACGTTAGAATAGGTCTGAATGGCAAATTTCGCATCCGGAGACACCTGATAGGCGTGCTGTCCGGGCTGACCGGACGGGCTGATCCGCTCAGGCTTAACTTTCCCGTCGAGCTTACTTCGATACAGGTAGCGCTGAATCGGGTTATCGGGAGAAGCGATAAAATAGACATAGCCTCCCTTTTCATCGATGCAGGTGATATCCACAACATCAAAATTGCCCGGGGTAACATCCCTGGATTGTGCTCCATCGCGGGATATCACAAACAAATGCTTCCAGCCACTGCGTTCACTGCTCCAGGTAAAAGCCTTACCGCCCTGCATCCACTGTGTATCATCATGAATATCGAGAAATGCTTTATCTGTCTCAGTCATGATGGTTTTGACTGCCATGGTATGGATATTGCCGAGGATAACGTTATTGGTATTCTGCAGTCGGTTGAGTTGCTGGATCATGACTTCATCGCTGCTGGCAGCAAACTCCAGGCGTGCCAGATAGTTATTCCGTGGGTCGCCGGGAATATTAAAGAACCTCGGTGCACCTCCAAGAACTGAAACCACGCCGATCTTTGCAGCAGGATTGGTGGTACCTACCTTAGGATATGGAATCGGTATCAGTTTCGGGTAAATGGAGTCGAGGTTATTGATCATATAAAATGTCCCGATACCTTCCGTATCCAGCTGCCAGAAAGCAATATTCTTACTATCCGGGCTCCATCGGAATCCATCGCGGCAATCCAATTCTTCCTCATATACCCAATCAAAGGTTCCATTTACGATATGACCGCCGCCGTCGTTGGTGAGCGGCCTCACGGTTCCTTTCTCCAGATGCTCCACATAGATATTTTGCTCGCTTACATAGGCTGCATACAGTCCATCCGGTGAAAACTTGGCAAACATGAGAGTGGCCGGCTTCAGTCCGTTCCCTAATTGTTTAAGCTTCCTGGTTGCCAGATCCATCACCCAGTAGTCGCCTTTTGTATTATATCGCCATACCCGTTTGGTATTCGTGAAAATGAGAAGTTTAGACGCATCAGCTGACCAGATATAATCCGAAATTACGAGCGGAGCTGTTTTGCCCCCGGGTATCAGTTCAGAAGATTTTACCAGGATTGTTCTGGCACCTGTTGCAGATTCGTAACGGACAATATCACGCCCCTTACCCTCTTTAGAACTTTCCAGGGTCGTGTAGCCTTTGCCGCCATCTGTCCAACGGGCAGGGCCAAAGCCTTTGGCCGAAAAAGTGCCGTTAAAAATATCGTCGAATACCAATTCCTGCTGGGCCTGCGTACTATTCAGCAAGGCCATTGCAAGCAGGACAAAACTTAGGAGGAAACTCTTTTTCATAATTATTAATTTATCTGCCGGATTGATTTTTATATTGGTCGTATATCAACAATTCATCATTGCTTTTACCATCCTTATCGAACACTTTATCCCAGGTACTCAGGGGTTCCCATATGCAGGTACCCATAACACGGTCCTTAAATTCAGAGAAAGCCAGATCGTTAACTTCCTGCTTCAGGTGGGAATATTCTACTATGCAGATCGGCTGCGGATAGCGCTGAATCAGCTTGCTCAGGTTATTTCCAAGGTCGGCAAGGGTTCCGTGCCATTTCGGATAAAACGACAGACCGAGAATATCAAATTTACAGCCGCGGGCCATCATCTGATCGAGCCAGAGAACAGTTTCATCATACTGGCCTCCAAGTGCAACATGCAGCATTATTTTAATTTTCGGATCGATGGATTTCACACCGGCAGTACCGGCCTGAATCAGGGCAGCCAGCTGGTCGGGGTTGGATATGTGCCCTTCAGGCCAAACCATCCCGTGATTAATTTCATTACCAATCTGAACCATGTCAGGCGTGGTGCCTTGCTTGGCGAGGGC
>CAILAQ010000839.1 GCA_903832165.1 uncultured Bacteroidota bacterium
CTTATAATTAATTCCTAACTTTGCCCCGGCTACGAAATCTGTGACTGGTAGCTGCAGGAGTTACTCGGATAATTCGATTGAAGTATCTTGAAAATTTCCCCGAACCAATTTTTGATGTGGTTAATTTCAAAATGAAAATTTATGTATGATATTCTCGAACTCAACAATAAGTTGTTGACAGAACTGAGAGATATTGCCAAAGAGCTGGGCATTAAGAGGGTTGAGTCATTTAAGAAGCAGGACCTTGTTTATCAGATCCTTGATCAGCAAGCTATTCAGGCTTCTGAAAGTAAATCTAAAAAAATTGCCCCAAAGGCCATTGTGGAAGATGCTGAATCTGAAGTAGTTGAGGAGGCATCAAAGCCAACCCGTAAAAGAATAACAATCGACCAGAAGGAATCCGGACCCTTATTTACTACCCGTCCGGAAATAAAACCGGTCAAGGAGGCTGAAGAAGCAGAACCAAAACCGCCTGTTACGATTGTTCTTGCAAGCCCTCCGACAGTGGCGAAACCAATTGTTACCCCAGCGCAGCCGGCACCCGCAGCCGAGAATGCTGTTCCGGCACCCGCCTTTAAAAGACATGCAAGGGTAGAAAAGGAAACTGATGAACCGAAAGCTGCTCCTTCTAAAGTCCGCGAAATAACTATTCGTGAAAAATCATCAGAGGATCAGAAACAAAAGGAAATTGAAGATAAGAAATCGGAACCCTATGATTTCGATGGATATATTTCAAGTACCGGCGTACTCGAAATCATGCAGGAGGGTTACGGCTTCCTTCGCTCGGCCGACTATAACTACCTGAATTCACCGGACGATATTTATGTATCACAATCCCAGATTAAGCTTTTTGCCCTCAAAACGGGTGATACACTTACCGGAACTGTACGGCCGCCAAAAGAGGGGGAGAAATTTTTTCCTCTTATCAAAGTGTTGCAGATCAACGGTCGCAGCCCTGAGTTCGTTCGTGACAGGGTGCCGTTTGACTACCTGACCCCGCTATTCCCTGATGAAAAATTCGACATCACCAGCCATGCTGATTGTACGGTTTCTACCCGTATTGTTGACATGTTCTGTCCGGTAGGCAAAGGCCAGCGCGGTTTGATCGTTGCCCAGCCTAAAACCGGGAAAACCATTCTGCTCAAAGAAATTGCAAATGCGATAGCTGCCAATCATCCTGAAGTATACCTGATGGTGCTTCTCGTGGATGAAAGGCCGGAAGAGGTTACCGATATGGCCCGGGGAGTGAATGCTGAAGTTATCTCAAGTACCTTCGATGAGCCGGCCGAGAAACACGTAAGAGTTGCAACTATTGTGCTTGAAAAAGCAAAAAGATTGGTGGAGTGCGGACATGACGTTGTAATTCTGCTCGATTCAATCACCAGGCTTGCCCGCGCATACAATACTGTTCAACCTGCATCAGGAAAGGTGCTTTCAGGTGGGGTGGATGCCAACGCACTTCATAAGCCCAAACGTTTCTTCGGTGCTGCCAGAAATATTGAAAATGGCGGAAGTCTGACGATTCTTGCAACAGCGCTGATTGATACGGGCTCTAAAATGGACGAGGTAATCTTCGAAGAGTTCAAGGGAACCGGCAACATGGAACTGCAGCTCGACCGTAAACTGGCCAATAAGCGTATCTGGCCTGCCGTCGATATTCAAGGCTCCAGCACACGTCGGGAAGACTTACTGCATTCAAGAGATTTCCTAAATAAAATGTGGGTCTTACGTAACTACCTTTCGGATATGAATCCGGCCGAAGCCCTCGAATTTATGCGCGATAAAATGAATGGAACCCGCACCAATGAGGAGTTCCTCATCAGCATGAATAGCGAATAAAAAGAAGTAAAAGATTCCAATTCAGAGTTCCGGGTTCCGAGGTTGGAGATTCAAGTGTGCACGAGGTAGAGACGGATAATTATCCAATGTCGTTTAGTTAAGGAAGTCAAGAGGGCAAGAGGGCAAAAAGGCAAGAAGTAAAGTCTGGAAAGTTTTAAGAAGAAAAGGTTTAAGTGAGCAATC
>CAILAQ010000840.1 GCA_903832165.1 uncultured Bacteroidota bacterium
CTGGATGTTTCTACCGCATTCAGGTTTTTATTTGTAGAGGCCCGGGTGGCGGAACTGGTAGACGCGCTGGACTTAAAATCCAGTGGCCATTACGGTCGTACCGGTTCGATTCCGGTCCCGGGTACAAGAAATAGCTGACTGCGGTCAGCTATTTCTTTGTAGGGCAGTCTTCAGTCTTCAGTACTCAGTCTTCAGCCGGCAGTATCAATAGCCATGGGTTTTAACCCGTGGGTGAGATGACGATGCGACGGCTCCAGGTTTTCATCTGAATGATTATGCTTTTGTGAAGTTGAATTGATAGATTCGTAGACCTGTTCTGAATTCCGAAATTTCAGGATCAAACTTGCCCCGTAGAGTTGTCATTCCCGTGGAGGCGGGAACCCCGTCGCATACCACGACGCCATGCAATAGCACCTGAGTACTGAAGACTGAGTACTGAGTACTGAGTACTGAGTACTGAAGACCGCCTACTGCTTCAGATAAAACTTATCAAAAGCCTCCTGATCCCAGTGAATAGCCAGCGGATCGGCTGCCAGGAAATTTACTAACCCGGCAGTATAAGCAACCAGCGCTGCCATATTCTCATAATCCATATTCTGTGCTTCATCGGTCACTTTGTGGATAACCTGCATGTCATCGGTGGTGACAAGTGTAAACGCAGGAATATTCAGCGTGGTTTTTTCTGCTTCGTGTTTTACTGCAAAAGCAGCATTGTCGGATGCCTGAAATACTCCGGGCGGCGTTTTGTAAACGTCGGCACACTGCCAGGTACTGTTTTTATTGTAGCTGTCGAGCAGATCGTCAAAATCTGTGAAAATATCGCCTGTTAACAGGTACTTGTTTTTCCCAAGTGTTGCGGACTCTCCTTCCATTTCGAAATTCAGATCGAGCTTCACCTTGTCCAATGGAACCGAGGGATGGGCAACAAACCACCTGGAACCGCGCATTCCCATTTCTTCACCGCTGAAGGCAGCAAAGAGGATGGAGCGTTTTGGCTTTACGTGCATTGCTCCGAGGGTTTTTGCCAGAGCCATAACGGTAGCCGTTCCTGAGGCATTATCATCGGCTCCGTTATAGATGGAGTCACCGTTTACCGGCTGCCTGATGCCGATATGATCAAAATGTGCTGAAAGGATGATCCACTCGTATTTCAACAAGGAATCCGATCCCTCCAATATTCCTATTACATTACGTTCGGCTAGTTCTGTATTGTTCCTGGGAGTTGTGTATTCCTGGAAATATCCGGTTTCTGCTGAGTACGGCTTAAGTCCGGCCTCCTGAAACACAGCGGCAATATAATCTGCAGCCGTTTTCATTTCCGGGGAGCCATTTTTTCGACCTTTCATATCATCACTTGCCAGAAAATAACACCAGGTCTTAAGATTTGCTGCTGTTCCGGGTAAAGTATCCTGAGCCTTTGCTCCTGTCAGTCCCGAGAGGACCAGAATCGAAATGAGAAATATGTTTTTCATGGTGTAAAGATTTATATTTTTGATCAATCTGTTAAACAAATCAGCGATGCATAAATCAATAAGGTATAGATCAGGTGTTTTAATAATTATTTTGCTTCTCGGGGTTTCCTGCGGGAAAAAGAATCCGGTGATCGAAATCCAGACTCCAAAAGGGAATATCGCAGTGGAACTCTATATCGACAAGGCGCCGATAACCGCAGGAAATTTCCTGAAACTCGCACAGGGTCATGTGCTTGACGGTGGAAGTTTTTACCGTACCGTGAGGAGTAATGCAGATGCAAATCCCATTAAGATTGAAGTAGTGCAGGGCGGAACAGAAGGAAAGGGAAATATGCAGGAAGTTAAGCCGATCAGTCATGAAACAACACAGACAACAGGTATCAGGCATCTCGATGGAGTAATTTCCATGGCAAGGTCGACACCGGGTTCTGCCAGAAGTGAATTTTTTATCTGCCTGGGTAATCAGCCGGAACTCGATTTTGGCGGTCGGAGAAATCCGGATGGCCAGGGATTTGCAGCTTTTGGTAAAGTGATCGAAGGAATGCCTCTCGTTGAACAAATCTTCAGCGGTCCGGCCGTCGGTCAGAAACTCGATCCACCAGTAAGTATTTATAAGGTAATTGTACGATAATGGATGGTCATCCGCTTGCCCTTCATTTTTCGGAGAGAGGAATGAAAATCCTTCGTTTTCCTCTGACTCGCCTGATTTTGGCACTGGTTTTTTTGATAGTGTTTGCCGGGCTGGGACTGGGAATAGGGGCATGGATATCCAAGGGTCTGCTTGGTGGGGAGAGTGAAGTCCTTGGGTCAGCCATTAAGATGCTGCTTGCCTGCAGTTTTACCTGGATAGGATACATTTTCTATTGCGCAACTGTGGAAGGACGCAAAGTGCATGAACTGGATCCCCGTAAAGCTTTGCGCCAGACAAGTCAGGGCCTTTTACTCGGATTCGGGTTTATTTCCCTGATCATGATGGTCATGTTTCTTGCCGGTGGGTATCATGTTTCGGGTATCAAAACGGCGGCAGTGCTGCTTCCGGTCTTGATCATGTCGGTCCAGGCAGGAATCGTTGAGGAGATCCTGAGTCGTGGCATTATTTTCAGGATAGCCGAGGAGGGTATCGGGACCTGGTGGTCGATGGTTCTATCAGCCCTGATCTTCGGATTTCTGCATATCTGGAATCCAAATGCTACCTTTTTCAGTTCAGTGTCAATCGCGATAACCGCCGGAGTGATCCTTGCCATGCTATATGTAATTACCCGGCAGCTTTGGGTTCCCATAGGCCTTCATATCGGATGGAATTTTGCACTTGGGGGAATTTATGGAGCACCTGTATCAGGCGGGAATCCTGACGGGATTCTGGATGCCTCGTTTTCCGGCCCTGATTGGCTTACCGGAGGGGCATTCGGACCGGAAGCTTCCATTATCATGGTAATCGTGTTTGTCATTTTCGGGTTTTTTCTGATCCAAAAAAGTATTAAAGATAAAAGTTGGGTTAAACCCATGTGGAGGAATAATCAATGATCAGGATATTAAAAGCAGATGATTCAGACATTAAGGTAATTACGAACTTTCAGATCCTTATGGCCCGGGAAACGGAAGGAATGGAGCTGGATGCCGACACGGTGCTCCGTGGTGTAGGGACGGTATTTGCGGAGCCGGGCAAAGGGTTTTATCTGGTGGCCAGAAAGGAGGATATGTTAGTCGGCAGCCTGATGATTACTTACGAGTGGTCCGATTGGCGTGCGAGGCAGGTTTGGTGGATACAATCACTTTATGTGCTGCCTGATTTCCGCCGTCAGGGGATTTTTAAGCAAATGTTCGCCTGGTTGCAGGATAGTTTGGAGAGTGATGACTCTATCGGGGGTATCCGCCTTTATGTCGACCGAACAAATGTTTCAGCACAAAAAGTATATGAGTCGCTGGGAATGGACGGCAATCACTACCGTTTTTATGAAATAATGAAGTAGGGGAGGACCCGTGTATCCTCCCAAAGACCCATGAGTCCTACCGGTCATTTACGCGAATAATCATCATGCCATCAAAAACCGGGAGTAACAGGTTGTCAACCCGGGGATCAGCCTGAACATGATCGTTGAATCGTTTTAGACCGTTCGTAAAATGATCGTTTTCAGGTATATCATTCTCCAATACTTTGCCGCTCCATAAAGTGTTGTCGGCAATCAGAAATCCGCCGGTCCGGGTTTTTTTCAGTGCGGCTTCATAATAATCAATGTATTGATTCTTTTCCCCATCAATAAAGACCAGATCAAAAGTATCCTGGAGTTCTGGAATGATTCTCAATGCATCGCCAATATGGAGATGAATTTTTATGCTGTCGGGGGATTCTTTGAACCATTTCTCAATAAATGGCTGCATCTCATCATTGATCTCAATGGTATGCAATTCTGCTTTCTCCGATAATCCTGCAGCCATGGCAAGGGCTCCGTATCCTGTAAATGTTCCGATTTCAAGTACTTTCAGTGGGTTGATCATCCGACAGATCATTTCAAGGAACTTTCCGATCAGATGGTCTGAAGTTCTGCGGGGATGATGCATCCTGACGTAGGTGTCCCTGAATAGCTGGCTCAATAGCGGGCTTTCTTGGCTGGTATGATTCAGCACATATTGGTCGAGCAGTGGATGAGTGATTCCTTTATGTTTAAAAAAGTTGCTCATTTGAATATCAGCATGGAAAGTTTCTCGGGTGCAAAGATCTCATTGGCTGTTTCGATCAGGTGATCTGCCGAAATCTCCTCAATCTTCTTTTGGATCGCCTCCATGGTATCGTACCGGTTAAAAAGCATGATGCTTTTCCCAAGGGTAAACAAGAGGTTTTCCTTATTATCGGCTGACATGGCTATCTGTCCAAGAATCTGATTTTTTGCCCTGTGGAGCTGAAGTGTTCCCAGTTTTGTTGTCCTCAGCTTGTCGAGCTCTTTGTGAACCAGTACAATGCTTTTTTCGAGTTTCTCCGGATCAGTGCCAAAATAGATGGTCAGAACCCCGGTGTCGATGTATGGAGTATAGGTCGATTCTACATTGTACGCATAGCCGTGCTTTTCGCGGAGCGACATATTCAGTCTTGAGTTCAGGCCCTGCCCGCCCAGTAAATTGTTCAGGAGGATAAGGTTCATGCGGCTCGGATGCATAGCCGGATAGGCTACGTTGCCAATAACACAGTGTGCCTGAAAGGTGTTCTGAATTTTAATTTCCTGCACCGGAGTGTAACCGATAACGGGGGTGCGTTCAACTTTGCGTCGTTTTGTTTTTACCTCGCCGAAATATTTATCAATCATTTTGGTCAGTCGCGGAAAATCGATTTTTCCAACCGAGCAAATAACCATCTGATCGGTATGGTAAGTACGGGCCATAAACTTTCGGATGGCCTTCTCATCGAATGTTACCAAGGTTTGTGGCGTTCCGAGAATATTGCGGCCAATCGGATGGGTAGGGTAGATCAGTTCTTCAAAATCATCGAAAATCTGATCTGATGGGTTGTCCTTGAATGAGTTGATTTCATCTGCAATTACTTCCCGTTCTTTCTCGAGTTCGTTGGCCGGAAAGGTAGAGTTGAAAATAATATCTGAAAGAAGTTCAACAGCGCGATCGTAATGCTGAGCCAGGAAGCCTGCATAAAAGGCGGTTTCCTCTTTCGTGGTGTAGGCATTAATTTCGCCTCCAACATCATCAAGACGACAAAGAATATGATAAGCCTTGCGGTGGGTGGTGCCTTTAAATATCACATGCTCAATAAAGTGAGCCATTCCTTGTTCCTGTCCCAGCTCATCGCGTGAGCCGGTATTCAGCAGGAGTCCGCAATAGGCCACCTCATTATCAGCAGGCATATGAACCAGCCGCATTCCATTTTTCAGGTTATGAATAAAATACTCCATTCCAGCTTATTAATAGGGAGGCAAAGATATAAAATAGGCTATATGCGGTTAGTTTTTTCCTCAGGATATTGCTGATCTGTTTTTTTTATTTTACATTTGCCTCCCCATTGAAAATGGTACCATAGCTCAGCTGGTAGA
>CAILAQ010000841.1 GCA_903832165.1 uncultured Bacteroidota bacterium
CATGGCGCCATCACCGATAATGGCCACATGATGCCTGCCCGACTGATTGCTCAGCTTTGCTGCAACAGCCATTCCCAGGGCAGCAGAAATAGATGTGGATGAGTGACCCACGCCAAAAGCATCATACTCGCTTTCCGACATCTTTGGAAATCCGCTGATTCCTTTGTAGGTACGAATGGTTTGAAACCTCTCTTTACGGCCGGTCAGAATTTTATGCGCATAAGCCTGGTGGCCTACATCCCAGATAATTTTATCGAACGGAGTATTATATACATAATGAAGCGCTACGGCCAGTTCAATAGCTCCCAGGCTGGCGCCCAGATGTCCCGGATTTACCGACATCACCTCAATGATAAACTGTCTGATCTCCTCACACAAGGCCGGAAGCTCTTCCAGCTTAAGTTTTTTGAGATCGGACGGAAAGTCAATGTTTGTTAAGAGTGGTCCTGTAACCGGAGTCATTTTTGTTAGTTTATAGTAAGCCAAGTTCAAGCAGGGCTGATTCGGAAAGCATGTCCTTGTCCCACGGCGGTTCAAAGGTAAGTTCCACCTTTACGGCTCCAACACCCTCGACCAACTTAACGGTTTCCTGAACCTCCGTCGGCATATCTTCAGCCACCGGACAATTTGGGGAGGTCAGGGTCATCAGGATATTAACATCGTTGGTTTGCTCATTGATCTGCAGATTATAGATCAATCCCAGGTCATAAATGTTGACCGGAATCTCCGGATCGAAAACCGACCTGAGCGCCGCAATAATTTTTGCCTCAAAAGGGTTGTGATGAATTTGATTGCTGGATTCCACGATAATTTTTTTACAAAGATAAGGTTATTCTTGTAAAGAGAATTATCGCACAAAAATGTACTTTTTCAGACAACCAAAATAATTTCGGAAATATCTGAACCGTTTACCTGCTAATTATTCAGAATAATCGGGCTGCTTACATCACAAACCGGAGGACATGGGCTCAAACGCTGAGATTCGGTGTTGTAAATGGTATTTTTTACCGCATCCCTGCCCATATTATCCACCCCCACAACAATTCCGACTTTCCTTGAAACATTATCCTGCCCCATGTAAATCCTGAAACCCGAAAGATCCGGATTTTCCCTCGCAATGTTATTCATCGCTTCAAGTTGAGTTTTATCAATGGTAAAACCTTTGATTATCTGGTTAAGCGGACTTGCAGCAGCCATGTAATTGTTAAAAAACACATGAGCATCAGCCTGGGTGATCGGTGCCACACCCGTGCCTGAGGCAGGTGGTGCCGGGCTGTTTGTAAATGCGAGTAACCCAATCATGGAAATTCCCGATACAATGCCTGCAATAAATGCAAGAACAGTGAAGAAATATTTTTTTGTTTTCATGTGATATTATTTAGATTTATATTAAATTAATTAGTAATTTTGCTCAAAGGTAATATATTATCAGCATTTATACATAGTTATTTTTTGCATATATGCAAAATAAAAATCATGGTAGCTTACGTGATTGCAGGTCATTGAGCCAAAATATAGCAGCAGCAATCCTCGTGTTCTTACTTGTAAGCCTGGGTTTCGGGGTGCATTCATTTTGCCAGACCGATCCGTCAATGCTCACAGGGAAGATATTGCCTGAGGATAACGGCACCGAAAACGACAGCCTGAAAATTGAAAAACTTTCCGCACTGGCATTTTTCAGTCTGGATTATCAGGGGGATTACAAAAAGGCTGACAGTTTAAGTGAGGCAGCCATCCTGATGGCAG
>CAILAQ010000842.1 GCA_903832165.1 uncultured Bacteroidota bacterium
CCCTGGCCTATGAAATATGCTAAACAAAACTATTTAATCAGCCACATGGCATCATTGATATCATCATTCTGCGCACCAAACTGACTCTGAAGAGCAGATAAATAATTGTCAGCGTTCGTTGTTCTTTCTGAGCTGGGATATTGCCAGCGAACAGCAATCCGTCCGCTGTTCGCAGTTCCTGGTCCGGTTAGAAATTCCGGTATACCGGTTCTGCGATTGTTATAATAAGCTTCCCATCCTGAATTCTGGAAAAACCCCAAATACTTCTGTGTAAGAATCTGCTTCAGCCCTTCAGCATTGTTTCCTTTGTATTTAACCAAAGTCTGACCATAATAAGCAGCCCAGTTAGTTTCTACAACTGCACCGTGAAATGCCCAGGATGATTGAATTCCTTTGGTATAATAATCTTCAGCGTTACCGCTTGCCCATCCCCTGTTAATAGCTTCAGCAATATTAAAGCACTGCTCAATATAACCGATCTGAATGCAAGGTTCTCCGGTATAGGTGCCATAATATTTTTGCTTATTGATAGCCGAATATTCCCCATTAAGCATTTTGGTTGACATGTCGTCAAGACTTTCGCCAGAACTTGCTCCGACGTAGGCTCCAAAATCACTGGCAGTTAATCCGGCTGCAATTTTAGCCGGCGCAGGTTCTGCTACGATAAATGTTCTCGGATCGCGCAATGATGCCAGAGTATTCAGGTAGGTGGCCGACATATTATCACGGGTAGCAGTAAATCCGTAGTTATCCGGATTTAATGGATATTTATCGGTACTGGAGTTGAAGGTAAAAACAAGATTATCATCCATCGAGGATAAAATCGGGTACTTAGCGGGGTTGGTGATAATATCTGCAAACTGCTGTTTGATTTTCAGATCCGTATCACTCTCCTTTTTGCTGAGGGTAATCAGTATCCTTAAATGATAGGCATTTACAATCTTCTGCCATTTCTCCAGGTTATTGCCGAGCATAAAGTCACCGGCCAGTGAATTATCATGACTGTCGATCAGTTTCTGCAGATCATTGTTTGCTTCATCCAGCCAGGTTAATGACTGTTGAAAAACTGCCTTTTGAGAATCATAGGCTGGTTTTGTGTTGGTAAGTCCCTGAAGTGCGTTTTTCAAAGGAACATCACCAAGCTTCATGGTCATATCAATATATGAATAAGCATTGAAGAATTTCGCCAGAGCAGAGTAGGCATTGTTTTCGGGCAAACCGATACGATTTGCCTCAGCAACCATTTGCTTGATATTATTCAGCCTGGGATAATTGAAATTGGCAGTGGTCCAGTCATATTGCTGATCATCATAATAAGCATAATTACTGCACCAGAACTGGTTCCACCGCTGAACATCGTTCCAGGGGAAATACACTGATGAATACAGGACATTAGTGAAAATCAAGGAAGGAGGAACTTCACCCGGCCCGTTCGGATTCTTTTCAAAATCCTCGAATTTTTTGCAGGAGGCCAGTGTGATCACCAGCAAAAGGACAATATAAATTATCTTTTTCATGTTTTTCTGATTAAAAATTAATGAAACCCGGATTAGAAAGTGAGATTAAGGTTGAAACCAATCCTTCTGGTAGTTGGAGTCTGAAGACCTGAATAGGCGTTGTTGCCTGTATATTGCTCGATATCAATATCAGTGCGCTCAGCAAAATAGAGCAAATTACGTCCTACTAAGGAGATACTGGCCTGCTGGATGAACGACTTCTTCAGAAACTTTTGCGGAAGGTTATAGGTCAATACCACTTCACGCAGTTTCACAAAGGTGCGGCTCATGGATGTTGATGCATCAGTTCCATAATAACGGCTGATGTAATCCTGCAGATAAGTAGCGGTGGTATTCGGAGCGTATTGCAACTGATCAGCATTGATGATCTTTCCGTCAGCGTCATACTTGATCGCAGCTCCATTACTTACCACTACACCTTCACCGATATAGGATTTTATGCCCTTTACGTCATTTTCTCTGGCTACGCCCATGGCACCCTCAACCGTGTTGATAATCCTGCCACCCTGATAGGTCTTTTTTTCTACATAATCCAGAATGGTGCCTCCAAAGCGGCCATCAAACTGGAAGGAGAAATTAAATCCTTTATAGGTAAACGCGTTCCTGATGGCACCCGCCCAATCCGAATTGGCATATCCGAGGAACTGTGGGACTGAATTTCTGATTGGCCGGCCGCTGGCATCATTGATGATCTGGCCATCACTGTTTCTAACAAAATCCGATCCATACATTTTATCCATCCGGTCACCAACTTTCAGGTACACATTGTATTTTTCGACTCCTGGGTAGATCTCTTTGAGATATTGCTGGGTAGTTGAATAGTTCGCTGAGATTTCCCATTTCAGACCATTTGGCTGATAAATCGGAACTGCTGTTAATCCCAGCTCAACACCTTTACGCTGTACTTTGATTCCGTTAACAAGTGCATAACCAAATCCTGATGCACCCGAAATTGGCAGAGCAAAGATCTTTGGTCCATCGATAGTGGAGAAATAAGTAAATTCCAGTCCTAGTCGATTATTGAATAAACTGACATCCGTACCCGCTTCCCAGGCTGAACTGAAACTTGGTTTGATATCTGGATTTGAAATGGTACCAGTATAGGATGCAGAAGGAAGTCCTTGTATCAGATTGATGCTGTATGCTGAACTGTTGATATAGGAAGGACCGTCATAAGGGGAATAATAGGTTCCGCCATAGTCAAGAATTCCAAACCCTAATGCACTGTAAGTTGGCCCAATCATTGAGCTCGTTAAAGCACTACCAACGTTAGCATAGGAACCGCGGATTTTCCATGATTTGACTTCAGGAATTGTCACCAGTTTAGACATTTCGAAACTAGTGGAAACGCTTGGGTAGAAGTATACATTATTGGCCGCTGGCAATGTGGAGTTCTTATCCCATCTGCCGGTTAATGAAATCGTGGCAAATTCGTTATACGTGAAATCAGCTAAAGCATAACCGCTGAGCACCGTCATCGGGGCAAAGAAATTATACGATTTAACCGGATTCTTCGAATTGCTCAGGTTATACCAACCCGGAACATTTAAATAATCAGTTGTAGCATAACTGCTCCTGAACTGATAAGAACGCAGGTTTCCCCCGGCCGATGCATGAACGCTCAATTTCGGAACTATATACTGGTCGTATGACAGAAGAACATCGGTATTATTCTCAAATAGTGAACGCTTATCCTCACGATAATCTCCCAAACCTGCTTCACGTCCGTATGGATGTGCAGAGTAAGGAAGTTTCTCGCTCCGGAACAAGTCATAGGAAGATATCGCCGTGCGGGCTATTAAATTCAGATGATCGTTAAACTTGTAAGTAGCTGATGTATACCCGTGAATATCGGTGTTCTCATGCCCACGCAACCATTCATATGACATAAAATAGGGGTTGTGATAGCGCTGGTATTCAGCAAATATCGACTGAACACCCTCTTTACCGGGCTGCCAGTAATTTCTCATATCATCAATATTCCAGTCGGCTCCGCCCCAGGCAATGATATTATAAATAATACTGTTGGGACCGTAATTTACGTCAGGTACATTAGGTGTGTATTGTCTGCTATAGGAAATGTTAGCATCCAACCGTAGCTTTTTCGAAACATTATATCCGCC
>CAILAQ010000843.1 GCA_903832165.1 uncultured Bacteroidota bacterium
CCGTGCAGTTAAATCAGGTCCCCCTGCTGCGATTACGTTTCCTCCACCTACAGCCGTTGTTTGAGTGACGGAGGTAATCGGAGCCGTGGTAACCGAGGGCTTAACAGCAGTCGTTCTGAATTTGACCTGCTCACCATAACTGGTTCCCCAGGCATTCGTTGCATAGGCACGTACGTAATATTGGGTAAATCCGCTTAATCCTGTTATTATACTGGTAAAGGACCCTCCGCCGGTTCCATCCCCGGTTCTGCGGTCGGCAGTGGTTGGCTCAGGATTTACCGACCAGCATACCCCGTGCGCAGAAACTGATAATCCTCCTTCATCGACAACCGTTCCACCCGTGGTTGCGCTGTCAGCCTTAATTAAAGTAATATTCTTTGTGGTCACAATAGCCGGCCCGAAGGGGATGATCTTCAACGCGTCACTGTATACCGGATCGCATTTGCCATCCTTGATGGCACATCGGATGAAAACAACCTCATTGGCAACAATAGAAACGGTGCTCGCGGTTTTCCCGGCTAAATCATGCCACTCCAATCCGTTATTTGACTGTTGCCATAGCAGGCTTCCCCTGGTGTTAAGAACCTGAACGTCCTGGATCTCTCCTCGAAGGATTCTTCTTTCTCTGACAGGTCCGGAATTTTCGCTGAGCGTCTGACTGAATAATTGATTGGAGGCAAATCCTAAGGCTCCAATAAGGACCAATAATGATATGGTATTATATACTCTTGATTTCATGGCAATTGGATTCATTTTGTTAAAGGATGATTATTGGCCTGGTGATCACCTTGCCATTGAAATTTGCAATAACAAAATAGTACCCCTTCGGATATAGCCGGGTGTCCAGTTCTTCATAAAAGTCTTTGTCAACCTCCTGATTCACCTGATGAACCACAATACCTGTGGAGCTTGCAATCTTAAGAATAAGCTGACCGGATGCTCCAACTATCCCAATATGCATCTTGTCGCCCGCTGGGTTTGGATATACCTTGAAATCAATGGATTCTGATATTTCATCGAGTCCGGATGTCTGAACGGTTACCGTAACTTCATCCTGTACCGAACAGTTTTTCGCATCTGTAACAGTCAGTATATAAGTTGTGCTCACCTTGGGATTCGCTGATGGATTTGCCTTGGTAGGATCATCCAGTCCCGCTGCCGGACTCCATAAGTACAGATAACTTCCGTAACCATCTTTGGCAGATGGGGTTCCTCCAAGGAGAGCTGAATGACCGGATGCCAGGGTTACATCGCTTCCGGCATTGACAACCAAAGGGGGAACCTGATTGTAATTCAGGGTGATAACCTGTCCGATCAGCGCAAATGAAGGCGCTAAGGCAATCAGGAACAATAAGAAATATCTCTTTTTCATGATAATTCCATAGTTAATTTCACATGCCCTAAAGTTAAAGAAAAGATTTGGTAGTATTTACCCATGACCGGACATGGTAAAATCCCTTGCCGCTAAGGAATTCATTGAGGTCTGTAGCTTTTGCCTGCGATTGTCAAATCAATATGTAATTCCTGTATTCCCCGATCCTGTGCCTGATAATATCCTCAATGGGGTAGGCGATCCTGTCCTTCAGAGGTAGTTTTCGATAGATTTTTTTCGGATCAAAATCAGAATTCTGAGTTTTGATGATCTCATTCATTATTGCCGGATGCTGTCCGGTAAAAGGCTTTACGCGTTCAATATTATAGTAATCAAATGTTTGTATGTCCTGATATTTCTTCTCAACGTATCCATCCTCATGGTAAAAGGTTTCGAAATATTTCGCTTTTAAATTCATTTGCTCCGGATTCCTGACATAGCTGTAATGATATACCGGAACATGCATCGCCTTTACATGTAGCTTGAATCCTTTATGCCCGCTGAGATATTCTTCGTACGACGGATACTTTCGGAAACCCTGGGAATCCCGGTAAGAATACACATGGAGATTTCTGCGGAAAATCCTGATTTCCGTCCGGTGCTGATATCTCGTATCGTTGAGGAAATTGTAATTGCCATGAAAATTCAAAAAGTCCAGAATGAAGCCTTCCACCAGAGGATCCTTATCTGCTGAATCAACAGCTGAAACAATTTTGGCCAGGTCGTTTTCGTGAATAACCTCATCGGCCTGGATGTGGAAAGCCCAGTCGCCGGTGGTTTCCCTTAGAGCAATATTTGCCTGCGCGGCAAATACTTTTCCGTTCTGCCTGAGTTGCTCGTCCCAAACGGTATCAATAATCCTGATCTTCGGATTGCCGAGCCCGACGATAGCTTCTCTTGTTCCATCATCTGAGTTCCCAACTGCAACAATAAACTCATGGCAAACCGGTAATATCGACTGAATGGATTGGAGGAACGGATATCCATACCTGAACCCATTTCGGATGTAAGAGAAACCACTGATTTTCATGTTCGTAAAAGTAGACAACCTTTTGCTTAAAGTTGCCAACTTTAACC
>CAILAQ010000844.1 GCA_903832165.1 uncultured Bacteroidota bacterium
ATCATCGCCAATATCAAGGACCGGTTCATGTTTCAGGGCAATATCATCAACCTTTACTTTGTTTCTTACGTCATCCTGAACACCCTGTGGGTTGATATCCCAATCCTTGTTGCATTGGTTACCGGCGACCTGCTGGCCGGCGAAGCCAATGCAGGAACCTTTCGCCTGATTCTTACCCGACCCGTCAGCCGCGTGAAGCTGGTATTTGCCAAATTCATTGCCGGTTGGATCTATTCGATTATGCTCGTAGCCCTGCTGGCTATCCTCAGCATAGGAATCGGACAGATTCTTTTCGGTTCAGGCGACCTCCTGATAGTCACTAATAAGGTAAATGTTTTCGCTTCCGACGACCTGCTCTGGAGATTTGCCGGAGCTTATGCATACGGAATCTTAGGGATGACAACCGTTGCATCACTCTCATTCATGCTTTCCTCAATGTCCGATAACTCTATCGGACCGATCATCGGAACAATCGCCGGCATCATGGGCATCACCATTATCAGTACAGTCGGTGCCACGCTTCTCGGACCGGTCAACCGCTTCCTTTTTACCTCATATCTCCCGTCCTGGCAATTGTTCTTCCAGTCGGATTCTGGCCTGGCAACACTCCCCCATGCCATCATGATACAAGTTGCATACATTGTCCTCTTCCTGAGTATTACTATCTGGTATTTCAGAAAAAAAGATATTCTGAGTTAAAATGAGAAATTTAAAAATTGTCCTTTTTGCCCTTGCCGGCTTTCTGATCAACTTTTCCCTCAGGGCTCAGGATGCGGATCTCCTGCTGAAAGCTCTGGCAGGCAATATGGATAAGATCAGCAGGTTCGAAGCAGATGCAGTGATAAAAGTGGATGTGGACTTTATCAGCATCAAAGACCGAAAAATGAAAGTGAAATTCGTCAGTCCCGATAAGTTTACTTTTGATGTGGAAGGCCTTGCCCTGCTGCCAAAAAAGGGACTCCAGATGGATTACCTCCAGATCCTTAAAACAAAGTTCACCGCAATAGAGGTTGGTGAAGAGGTTATAAAAATCAATAAAACCAGAATTATCAAGGTAATACCTGAGGCCGAAGATTCCGATGTTATCCTGGCCCAGCTATGGATCGATCCTGAACTCAGCAGAATTATGAGAATGAAAACTTACACCCGGAAATCAGGATCGTATGTTATTGACTTCGAGTATAACGATAACCTTCGCCCCCTGCCGGACATCACCACGGTCAGCTTTGAAATCAGCAATATGACCTTCCCCACAAAAGCAATGAATGAAATTATGACAAAAGGGCTGCAAATGCCGGATTCATTGCCCAAGAAAGCTACGGTTACTGTGCTTTATTCGAATTACAAAATCGTTAATAAGTAAGAGCTCTCAGCTGAACTTCCCATCGGATTGCCGGTCATTAAGAAACCCGTTAATCCAGATTTTTGCATCTTCCAGATCATTATATACAACCGACAAAATTCCGGGTGAGCCGGAAATCATGCCTGATAATCTTTTATCATCGTTCTGGCGGTAAAGGCAAAGAATTGGCTTACCCATCTCAACAGCCCTGCCAAGCTCATATCCTACGCCAAGGCTTGGAGTGGTGACTTCCGCAATGATTACATCCGAAGTTTTCAGCCAGGTAAGATCGCGATCGTGGATCTGGCAAGGTGGTATCTCCCGTTCGTCTACCAGGTCAAGTCTCCCGATATGCTCGGTAAGAACCTTTCCGAAGGTTTTCAGATATTCGATCATGTCATGGTAGAGCTGGGCATCGGCCCTTCCTCCGCGTATTGAACCACTAAAGTAAATCCTGAGTGAGCCTGGCAAAGAATCCTTCATTAATCATTGGTTTAAGGTTGCCGGAAAAGTATAACTAAAATTGAATCCCGCATATGACCAAAATCATCCATCTGTCCCACTCTTTCAGTTTAAAGTTCGCTGCCTGAACTCAGTTGGTGTAGTGCCGGTATACTTCCGGAAGGCCGTCTGAAAAGAGCTTTTCGAATTGAAACCTACATTGTACATGACCTCCATTATGGTCAACTCTTTACGAACGGTGCCCGCCATCAGCCTTTTAGCTTCTTCAATCCGGTAGTGATTGATGAAATCAAAAAAATTCTGATTAAATCTGGAATTGATGATCTGGGAAACATACCTCGGCGAAATACCGGTTTTATCTGAAAGTTCTTTCAGGCTGATCTCCGGATCGAGGTATAGCTTTTCCATTTCCATAACAGAACGAATTTTTTGAGCATAACCCGAACTCTCCGATTCGGAAAGGCCGCTTCCTACGTATTTTGTGGCTTCAACAATGCCCGTCTGTTCCCAGGATTGCTCCATACTCTTGTACACCAGAATAGTGGCAAATATAAAATTGATGGCGATGGAAATAAGCGTCAGGTAGCGAAACAGATCTGGTCCGCCAATCTTCAGCCAGGAAAAGAGGGTCGAGGTAAAATCAGTCAGCCACATCAGGGTAAAGGCCATCAGAATAAAAAACAACCAGTGTAAATTGATATGCCTCAGTTCAGCAAAATGATTTTTTATCTCCTTGTGATATCTGAAATAAATATAAAAAATCATGATCAGGTACCAGACAATCTGAATACTGAGTATCACATAGGTAACATCTGATTCAATATGAACGGCTCTGGAAAGATCAGCTGTCCAGCCTGCTCGGCCGGGCCTCATCAAAAGACAAAATAAAGCGTAAAAAAAAACAGTTAAAAAGGGCAGAAAATGTATCAGCTGATACTTTCTCAGCCTGAAGGGTCCAACCAGTAACGACTGTACATAGAGATAAAGAAACGGCACCAGTAAAAAATAAAACGGGGTGACCCCAACCCTCACCGGCTTCATCTGAGAGAAAATTTCAAATTGGATCAAAAGCAGCACATTGGCCAGCAGAAATGCAGCCAGCAGCCTCTGACTCAGCTTTGCCTGACGCGAGGATGTGAGAATGACCGCACTCAGCAAAAACAGCTGAAACGCAGTGACAACAGTTAAGATATCAGCTAAACTCCACAATTTCATCTACCGTTTCAATCACCTAAATATAGGCATTCCTATCGCACAACCATCAACTCCTTCACCAGCTTCTGGTTGGTCAATTCCAGGGAATAGAAATATTTTCCCTGCTGAAATCGCGAAACATCAAGCGTAAAATTGTGGTGCCCCGGAGAGGTAATGCCCATGGAATAATCCAAAACAATCCTGCCTGACAGATCCGTAATCTTCAATTCAACCGGCTCTTCCTTCCGCAAGATATAGCTGATTGTTGTACAGGCCGATGCAGGATTCGGATAATTCTGCATCAATTGCGATGCTTCCGGAAATACCTCCGATGATACTTCAGTGGCGCCCGGCGAACGGATATAACCTGTGATGGCCGCACCTGGCCCTCCATAAGCGCCCATGTCGCTTCTCACCGTTGCCTTTGCCGGATATTTTGCCATACCGTTGTGCCCGGGATCCTGCGGATCATTATATATATCAGTGGAATCCCCCTTGTCGATAGCTGGCGATAAATCGCTGAGCTGAAAACTATCTGCCCCTGTCAGCGGATCAGCATTGATATTGCCCTTTCCGGCCAACCCGCCCTGAATGTCGCAGTAGGTTACCTGCATGGTGCCGCCTTCAGCATTGAGCACCTGTTTGGCTACCGGTTTATTTCCCCAGATAACATTGTTTCTCAGAGTGAGCTTGCAGCTGTAAGCGAGCACTCCGCCGGTCCCCGTGGTGGCCTCATTGCTGACGATGGTATTGTTCTCAATGAGGCGCTCATCGGTGCCGTGAACATTATAACTCCAGATACCTGAGCCACCATAATACTGGTTGCTTCCTGTATTGTAGGCGATGAGGTTGTTCCTGATCGTCACCCCGGTATAATTCAACACGATACCGGCACCATATTTCCCTTGGTTATAGGCAATTATATTATTCAATATCTGAGGGTTCCCATCCCCTATCCGGATGCCGCCCCCACCGGCACTTTCCACACCCCCGGTGGTTGCAGTGGCCAAATTGTATATTATAACGTTGTACCGTATCACCGGAGAGGAGAGCTCAATAAGAATTCCGCCACCTTCGCGATAGGAATATCCGTTATGAATATCCCTCCATTTGGTCCCTTTTCCGCCCCTGAGCGTGAATCCCTGCAAAAATGTCGTCGCATCCTCCCCGTGAGAGAAGATCACGCAGCTGGCCGAATCGGGCTGCAACGGCTGACTTCCATTGATAATGGTTGTTCGGATAAAGGAGGTATCCCGATCAAGGTACCACAGACTGGTCAGCACGATCTTTTTCCCCTTGAAATTAAGGTTTTCGAAATACTCTCCGGGCGAAACCACTACGGTATCTCCGTTAACAGATGCCTGAATTCCTTCCCTGATGGTTAAATAATCAGCCGGAACATGAATAATCCGACCGTATGACCCCTGAAAAGTTAGCGTGAGGCTCAGGCAAGCCAGCAGTAGTTTTATTAAATTCGTTTTCATGGTTCGATATTTTATCTGTACAAATATCTATTGACTATTTGACCAAATCGACCGAATACATGAAAACGAACCCTTTAATCAGACTTTTCCGTACCGCTCGATTTTGGGGATTATTGTCAGATCTGCCTCCTTATACATGTCCTGAATAAACTCATCATTAAAATTATAGATCCGCTCCTCAAACGGCATGGTATCTATCCGGTCGAACATCAGACCCTTAGCCTTTTCGATATCCTTGCCATAAATATGGAACGAATCGGCCTGCCAGTTCAGACGGCCCATCTTTACCGTTCGACCTGTCCGCTCAGCGATCTTGTCGGCAATTTCTTCGCGGTTAAACTGCACAAAACCGAACATATTCATAAAGTTGGCGCCCCAGGCATCGTTGCTGCGGAAACGGATGTTACAGTTGAGCCACCAAACACCTTCAGCATCTTCCAGGATCCGGTACCACAAGGATTGCAGGCATGGCGGATCATATACCTGTGCATCTAAATTCGGCATCCAGGTAATCATTTGAGCCTGACGGGTAAAAGGCTGTTTAACCAGCTTACTGATCACCAGCTCTACCTGGTCAACCGTAAAACCACCGATCATTGAGCTCTCCTTATCTGCCGGATCTTTCAATTCCTTCCATGAACCGTAGGCAGCCATCCGGCCATGATAGGTATATTCCCAGCGGGTGTCATCCGGATCATTCATGTTCTTTACCCAATGATCCTTGAATCCCTTCAATTCCAGAACATATTCCCTCAGGTCATCTATCCCGCCTGGGAAAGCTTTGTGAATCATCGGATCAGTCTCTGGCTCCAGAATGGTGATGTTCATGGTACTGTCGATACTCAGCGGATCTCCGGGTTTATCATACTGGGTCTTGATCCGGAAGCCTTCATAATACAG
>CAILAQ010000845.1 GCA_903832165.1 uncultured Bacteroidota bacterium
ATCCACGCTCGGAAGGATCTGTCTCTATCTGGTAACCGTGTACTCTGCCATCCAGGTACTCTTTGTAGCTATGGCTCCGGATTTGCACTCCTGAATTGAGCTGCGGATCAATAAGTGTCTCATATTCAAGAATAAAATCGGAGTAATTTATAGTTGTGCAAAGAAAACTGTTTGGCGATGAAAGCACAGTTGATCCGGTTATCGTTCCATCCTTGGCTTCATATTTTGCCTGACCATTCAGCTGTTTCCATCCCTTGAGATTTTTTCCGTTAAATAGATTGGTCCAGTTTTCCTGTCCGATAAGTGGCATGGCTAAAGTCAGACTAACCAGCGAGAACATAATTACAGATTTCTTTAACATGGCTGTATTGTTGATTATGGCTTAAAAATACGAAAGCTTGACCAAATCCTGATGGCCTTATTTTACCCGGGTTACCGGTTTTTAATATCATTTAGCTGATTCTTCAGATCACGCACTATATCAGGATTTTGATCAAATAAATTATTTTTTTCGGATGGGTCTGATTTCATGTTGTAAAGCTGACCGGCAGGATCCTCTGGGCGTCCTTTTTCAGACCATCCGCCTGATCCTTTTCCATCAATGAATTTCCAGTTTCCTGAGGTAATAGCAAACATGCCGGAAATGGAATGGTGAATTATACTCGTCCGGAGAGGCGATGCCGGCTCTTTCCCCGTCAGGACGGATAAGAAGCTGAAACTGTCAGGACCCTCATCCTGATTCCTTTTGTAATTGGTGAGTTCTGCGAATGTTGCAAAAAAATCAGTCAGGCACACTAACTGATCCGACACCCGGCCTTCTGATATTTTACCTGGCCATCTGACCAACAATGGAATATGATGCCCCCCTTCCCAGATGTCTGATTTCTGGCCCCGGAAGATCCAGTTTCCCTTATGATTCCAGATTTTAATGTCTTCAGGGGTCCAGTTGGAACCATTGTCGCTCGTAACAATGACAATAGTGTTTTTATCGAGATGTTGCTCTTCTAAAGTTGCCAGAACTCTGCCCACACAATCATCTACCTGATTAACAAAATCCCCATAGGTTCCTGCTCCTGATTTACCCTTGTAGGGGTCTGAGGGAAGCCATGGCTCATGCGGAGCCGTTAATGGAAAATAAAGAAGAAAAGGCGATTTTGAAGCCGACTGCTGCTTAAGATAACCGATGGCTTCAGAAGTCAGCGTTTCCAGTACCGTCTCAAGCTTAAACCCTTCCTGAATGTCTCCGGAGCGATAGAAAATACCTCTTGGATTATCCCGTCCCGATATAGTATCTGCAACCTTGGCAATGGATTTGCCATTGCGCAGATATATATAGGGAGTAATGTCAAGCGATGACGGAATAATATAGGAATAGTCAAACCCATTTGCATCAGGTCCCCCGCCTACGGCAGCCGAATAATCAATGTTTCTAGTGTTCGGTCGGTTCCATGGATCACCGATAATCATAGGCAGTGAGCTGTCCTTGCGAGCCCAGTCTAACCCCAGATGCCATTTGCCGATACACGCGGTTTGGTAACCGGCCAACCTGATCATCTCTGCAATGGTCGTTTTTTTTGCATCAATAAGTCTGGGGGAATAACCGGTCAGTACTCCCGATTTCAACGGACTGCGAAAACAGTATTCTCCGGTAAGTATTCCATATCGTGTTGGTGATGACACTGCTGACGGTGAATGAGCGCTGGTGAAAACCATCCCCTGGCGTGCTATCTGGTCCATAAACGGAGTCTTGATCCTGGATGCGGAATTCAGGCAGGAAAGATCACCGTAACCCAGATCATCGGCGAGAATAATAACTATATTAGGTCTATCTGCCAGATTCTCAATCTTGGATCCAGTTGAAAAGATGATTGGCACCGTACTGATGCCGGCAAGAAAGACATTGGTTTTCATTTATGGGGCAGTGGTTAATTAAAATCTAAAATTAACAAAAACCCTTACTTTTGTTCACTTTGCTAATTGATAAAACATAAAGACGCATGAAAAATTTTGAATACTACAACCCGGTCAGAATCCTTTTTGGAAAAGGTGCCATTTCGAAAATCAGCCAGCATATTCCTGAAGGAGTACCGGTTTTGTTAATATATGGTGGAGGGAGCATCAAAAAGAATGGAGTTTATGATCAGGTGATAAGTGCTTTGGGATCAACTGAGTTTTATGAA
>CAILAQ010000846.1 GCA_903832165.1 uncultured Bacteroidota bacterium
ACCTCAATACGATAAAGATCCTTCCTTATAAATGGGAATTGATCGTACTGCTTTGGTTTGCTTTTTTTATCAATCAAGCTGATCGGCAGATTTTCAATGTAGTCCTTCCTGCAATAAAAGCTGAACTGAACCTTACAGACTCGAATATGGGTTTGATCTCTTCGATCCTTATATTGGTCTATGGGATGCTTGTTCCATTAGCCGGGTACATTGGTGACCGGACAAATAAGAAATATGTATTAATGATCAGTTTATTGGTTTGGAGCACCTCTACTTTATTTACAGGTATGTCGGTCCTTCTTGTTCACCTTATCTTTCTTCAAAGCATTGCTACCGGTGGGGGCGAAGCGTTTTATTCCCCCTCCGCAAATGCCCTGATCAGCGAACACCACGACAAAACAAGGGCAACGGCAATGTCTATTCACCAGACTGCCCTGTATGCCGGAATTATCATGAGCGGTTATCTTGCCGGGTGGATTGCCGACAATTTTGGCTGGCGAATAGCATTTTATGTTTTTGGCGGATTTGGGATATTGCTTTCTTTCGTAATAGGAATCCGGTTAAAAGATTCATTTCCTGTCGCATCAAAGGAAGATGGAAAAAATAAAGTACTCATAGTTGAGGCATTGGGAATGTTCTTTAAAAAACCGACAGCTCTTTTGCTTACTCTTGCCTTTGCCGGGATGGTTTTTGTAAATGTAGGTTTCATGACCTGGATGCCGACCTATCTTCATGAGAAATTTGGTTTTGCCCTTGCCCGATCGGGGTTCGATGCAACATTTTACCACTATATAGCTGCATTTATTGGTGTTTTGATCGGGGCCTCGGTTGCAGACCGTTATTGCCGGAAAATCGTAGGAATGCGTGGAATTGTCCAAGGAACCGGATTGTTGCTCGGCGCACCATTTATTTTCCTCTTGGGAGTGGGAAGTACCCCTTTTGTGATTTATCTCGCACTTGCATTATTTGGCTTATTCCGCGGAATATATGATTCCAACATATTTGCATCATTATACGATGTCGTAGAACCCAGGTTTCGTTCAACTGCCACAGGTTTAATGTTGATGTTTGCTTTCGTTATCGGAGCCTCGGCTCCTTATATTCTTGGAAAAATCAAACCGGTTCTGGGGCTTACATGGGGTTTGTCTGCTTTGTCGGTTGTTTATGTTTTCTCGGCACTTTGCATCTTTATTGCCGTAAGGTTCTTTTATAAAAAAGATTCAATTAAATACTAAGATTAAAATGATTCAGGTTATTCACAGGGGATTGGATATTTTGGAGTTGATTGCGCAGGACCGCTCAAGGTTATATACGCTCAACGAAATATCCACAAAGTTAGAGTTGAACAAAGCTACCTGTGCAAATATTATTAAAACGCTCGTTACCAGGGGATACCTTGAGCAGGAGGGGCGTATGACCGGTTACCGTTTGGGTTCGATGTCGTATATGCTGACCGGCAACTATTCGCATAAGCAGGAGCTTCTGGCGGCAGCTATGGAACCCATGAATTCATTTTCGGACTTGCTGAACGAAAGTTGCATCCTTTCAATACTGAAAGACAATAACAGGATTGTGCTTCTTGAGATCAAAAGCACCCACGATCTTCAAGTTATTAACAGAAAAGAAAAGGAAGCCTATAATGCATCAACAGGGAGGATGATCATCGCTTGGTTGGAAGACAAGGAAAGGAGGGAATTTATACGAAAATTCGGGTTACCGTTACAGGAATCGTGG
>CAILAQ010000847.1 GCA_903832165.1 uncultured Bacteroidota bacterium
CCCTCAATACCCGTACACCTTCCCCGTCATCTTCTCCGAAACCACTTTGATGATTGCTACATTCCTGATCGAAGGTTCTGAAAATTCGTACACCTCACCTGAAAACTTAATCATAAATAGCTGCATGATTCGGTACTTTTCCTCATATTCACTGATAAATTCGGCTTTCCCGAACACATTGATGCTTTTGAACTTCATGCCCCAGGAGCAACCAACTTCCTTGTGCCGGTGGAAAAGTTCATTCCCTGTATTAATGTTGATACATACCGCCGGGTTTTTTTGCAGTACTTCAAGCTTATGGCCCTCCGGCCCTGCATGCAGATACATCACCCCCGGTTCATAGGCGAAATTCATCGGCAGTACATAAGGATTATTGTCCTCAGCCATTCCCAGATAGCAAACCTGTGCTTCGTTGATAATTTTTTCCATCTCATCTTTCTTCGATAGCATTCGCGGTCTTAGGTTCATGATTATAAGATATTTGGTATCGGGTTTCAGGTGTACTTCATTGCTGACTTGAATCTCCTCCTTCGGAATTCGGAATTCTTCATTGGAATCTCATCCTTCTAACTTATTTTTGAACGAACCTGTCCGTCGGTTAATTGTGTCGTAATCAATTCGCCAGTCGTTACCTGGGCTACAGATTTAACGGGCTTCCCATCTTTAAACGTAATCGAGTAGCCCATTTTCAAAATGTTGACGGGATCTTTTAATGTCGATATTTGCTCATAACGTGAAAGCTTATCCTGATGCAGTCGGAAATAGTGGACCACTGAACTTTTCGATCTCATCATTAACTGGGATAGCTCCAGCTGTTTGTAATCCTTGTATCCCCTGATTCGCAGCCGCATACCTTCCATGATGCCTGCCAGCGAGTTCTTTTCATCGGAAAGGAAGGACTGCACATAATCAATGGTAGTCTGGACTGAATAATCCAGCCTGTTTTCAAATTCTTCCACCCGGCTGATCAGGAATTCAGCCACCGCGGTCGGGGTTTTGCAACGCGTATTAGCTACCAGATCAATGATTGAATCATCCTGCTCATGGCCGATTCCTGTTATTACTGGTATTGGAAATTGTGCCACATTGAATCCAAGGTCAAAATCATCAAAACTGCTCAGATCGAGCTTCGAGCCCCCGCCACGAATAATAACGACAGCATCGAAAAAGCTTCCATATCCGGCAACCCTGTCGAGGGCGGCAATAATAGAACTGCTCGTCTCCTCGCCCTGCATAACTGCCGGGAACAGGTGGGTATAGAATACGAATCCCGACTGATTCTTAAGCAGCTGATCAGTGAAGTCGCCATAACCGGCTGCGGTAGGGGAGGAAATAATGGCAATTTTTTGAGGAACAAGCGGCATTTCCAACTCTCTGTTCATATCAAAAATTCCTGCTTCCTCCAGCTTTCTGAGGATCATCTGTCGTTTCCGGGCCAGGTCACCTACGGTAAAGCTTGGTTCAATATCTCTGATATTCAGACTTATCGAATAAAGTTCATGGAATTCGACATCAGCCTTAACAAGAATTTTAATTCCCGGCATTAATTCCTGACCGGTGGCCGATTCGAAAAATGGTTGGAGCATGCGCCAGGACGAAGCCCAGATAGTGGCCCTGGTTCGTGCCAGTATCTTATTGCCATCAGGCTCTTTTTCAATCAATTCCAGATAGCAATGTCCGTTGCGGTTGAGGGAAAAGTCACTGATTTCACCAACTACCCATACCGATCCTGGAAAACCCGCCTGTACAACCATGCGTATCTGCCGGTTGAGTTCAAATAGCCCCAAAGGTTCCTGTTCCGCCATGCTTGAGGTTGTAAGAATTATTTTGAACCCTTGATCACCCGTTGCTGATGGTGTGAAGTTTTGGTATTGATTCTCAGGAAATATATGCCAGCTGGCAAGTGCTGAAATTCATTGATTTCGATTCGGTTAATCGAGGTATATCCGACCACGGCAACCTTAGTGAAAAGTAATTTTCCGGCGGAGCTGATTAATTCAATGGTAATGTCCTGTCTGTCGTGGGAGTAAAAATCTACAGTCAGTTTATCTGAAAAGGGATTCGGATAAACTCCGAACAGCGATTCATTGTCGAGTTTGACCGGATCGATGCCCTGGATTAAGAACCAGGCTTTTCCATAATCGGGGAGACCATATCCCAGCAGTGAATCGGGAGAATTGGACTGCGAGGCGCTTTCCTGAATGGCATTGATGATTTCAATCGGGCTGCGGGTACGGTTTGCCTGCCACAAACAAGCGGTAAGTCCGCATACCAGCGGCGAGCTGAAAGAGGTTCCGCTGCCCCTGATGATGGTCCCGGTGGTACTGACCAATGCAGTATACAATCCCTGGCCCGAAATATTAGGTTTGATCCGCTTATCAAAGGTTGGTCCGGTTGAGCTGAAATAGGCATATTTTCCCAGTGAATCAACAGCCCCCACCGTAAGAATGCTGTCGGCATCAGCAGGCGCAGTAATGTAATGCCATGTTTTGTTTCCCTCGTTGGCAGCACTGGAGCAAACCAGGATTCCCCTGCGGCTGGCCATAGTGGCAGCAAGGGAAATGCGGGTAGATTTCCCATTCATATCGGCATAGGTGTGATTCATCTTTGAATCATCAAATAATGAATATCCCAGGGATGAGTTGATCAGGTCAGCACCAACACTGTCAGCATATTCAGCGCCTGAAACCCAGTTGTCTTCTTCAATTACATATTCGCTGCCCCCATCTTCAGTGATCAGTAAATAATAGGAAGCCTTAGGGGCTGAACCAATGAGCTGTCCCGGCAGGTTGGCGGCCATAATCGACAGAACCTGAGCACCATGCTGTTCGCCATCGAAATTGATTGGCCGGTTACTTACAAAATCCCAATTGCCAAGTATCTGATTCTTCTTCCACAGAGAGTCAAAAGCATGATTAATATTCACATTCCGGAAGCCGGCATCAAGTATGGCAATGACCATTCCCTGGCCTTGAAATCCTTGATTATGAAGTATATGTCCATTTAGCATGCCAATCTGTCGGGTTGCCTGGCCATAGGAGAGAACCGTAGTATCTGTAAGGTTACTAATTGCCGATGCAGAGAAAAATTCAGAAGAGAATTTATTAGCCGCAATCAGGGAGGATTTTAACGAACGGACTGATTTCAGCTGCTTAACAAAACCAAGATGCCGGATACGGTCAATTAACATGGTGTCCGTTGTGGCAATGGTTACGGAATTAAACCACTTCGAGCGGTTCAGGACCCGGGCACCCATTTTCCGCAGTGAATCGGCATAGGCAGGATCAACCGGCAAATCTTCTTCATTCACAGAAATGTGGTACCGGCTTCTGCGTTCAAGGGCGCGGTCTGATAAAAAATCACGGGGCTGATTAATAACAAAGGGAGTATTTGCCTTATTGGTGAATTGAACCCAGTATTTTCCGGGTGCTGTCTGTGGAACGGCCTTTAATGTTAAAAGCATGATAACCAACAAAATTCCTGCCTTCTTCATCTTAATTTTTTTTATCAGTATGTGAATATATTATTATCTGATGAGCAATCCCTCCGGATTGTTCAGAAAATCCTGGGGATCCTTCAGAAGGGCCTTGTTTTTTTCATATCGCTCAAAGGTTTCCCGTTGCCGGGCATTGAGTATCTCAGGATTCATCAGTTTGCCATTTTTATAATTCAGAACATAATCTTTATCCCCATTGGGTTTGAAATAATCCCACTTCCCTGTTTTCAGTCCGGAATCATAAATGCCCTGTACCTCGGGCAGGCCATCAGGGAACAGCAATTGGTAAGGCCCGTGGATGTTTCCTTCCTTGTAATTTATTTTCGCCTGCGGCTTGTTGTCAGGATAAAATATCACCTGGAGTCCGCTGAGTTTATCATTGACCCAGTGTGTCTGTTCAAGGAGCGCACCATTGCTGTCGAAACGGAGGGCCTCGCCGTGAACTATTCCTTTATTGTAATTGATCTTGTAAATTGGTTTGCCCTGTCCGGTATAAAATGACCAAAGGCCGTCCTTCTTCTGATCATAATAAACACCTTCAGCCCTCAAATTGCCTTCAGTATCGAATAATTTTGCTTCAACCCTGATTCCATCAGAGTGATAATTCATTTCGGCGCGTGTTTTTCCATTCGGATGAAATCTGACAAACCGACCAAAAGGCCGGCCGTCGCGAAAAGTTCCCTCATAAAGTTTTACTCCAGACGGATCTTTAGAAACCCAGTAGCCGGTTTTCTTTCCCTTGCTATCGATCTGATTCATTGTGTCTTGCTGCCCGTTTAATTGCAGGCTGAATCCCAGAAACAGTATGAAAATTAGTCGCCACATATGATTTACTCCAATACAAAAATACAAAGGGTTGCGTTCAATTGAACGCAACCCTTCACCAGTTTATTTTATAAAGCTGATTCTCTGACTATTTTGATCCAAGATAATCTGCAACGCCAGCGGCGGTTGCTTTCATAGCCTTGTCGCCTGCGTGCCAGTTAGCGGGACAAACTTCACCATATTCCTCGAAGTGATGCAGGGCGTCAACCATGCGAAGTGCCTCATCAACACTGCGGCCCAGCGGCAGGTCGTTGATAACGCTGTGACGTACCACGCCATTTTTATCGATCAGGAAAAGTCCGCGAAATGCTACGGCACCACCTGTAAAAGCAAGGTTGCCGTTATCATCATAATCATAATCTCCGGCCAGAACGCCATAATTATAGGATATGGTCTTGGTCAGGTCGGCAACGATCGGATATTTAACGCTCTTGATTCCGCCATTTTTCATTTCGGTATTTAACCAGGCCCAGTGTGAGAATTCAGAATCCACAGAACAAGCGACAACAGCTACACCGCGTTTTTCGAATTCAGCCAGTTTTTCCTGGAAAGCAATCAGTTCAGTCGGGCAAACGAAAGTAAAATCCAACGGATAGAAAAAGAAGACGACATCTTTTTTACCGATATACTGCTCGAGTGAAAATCCCTCTACGATATCATTTCCGTTAATTACTGC
>CAILAQ010000848.1 GCA_903832165.1 uncultured Bacteroidota bacterium
AAATCATATCCCCACTGCGAAATACAATGTGCCTCATCAACAGCTATAAGGTTGACTTTCATGCTCTCGAGTCTCTTCAGAAAGATCTCGGTTGAGAGGCGTTCCGGGGACAGGTACAGGAATTTATAATCACCGTAAATACAGTTATCCAGTGCGATGTCCAGTTCAAATTTCGAAAGGCCGGAATGGATCGCCACCGCCCGGATATTTTTTGCCTTCAGGTGATCCACCTGGTCCTGCATAAGGGAAATCAGCGGAGTGACAACCAGGCAGAGGCCATCCCTTGCCATGGCAGGTACCTGAAACGTTATTGATTTACCTCCGCCGGTAGGCATCAGGGCGAGGGTATCCTTGTCCTGCATGACGGATTGGATGATCTCCTCCTGCAAAGATCTGAAGCCGGTATATCCCCAATATTGGGACAGTATTTTCCGATAGGTCTCCAATTCAGTAAGAAATTTGTAATTTAGCACAAATTTAGCAGAACATAAAATCTCCGATATGTCATTTGTTTCAGATAAAGTTGAATTCGAAGGGTTAACCTTCGACGATGTTCTATTAATACCGGCTTATTCCGATGTTATGCCCCGAAAGGTAGATGTATCTACCCGTTTTACGCAAAAAATCATTTTAAATACCCCGATTGTTTCTGCTGCAATGGATACGGTAACCGAATCCGCCACCGCAATGGCAATCGCACGTGAAGGCGGGATCGGCGTGATTCACAAGAACATGACCATCGAAGAACAGGCCCGGCAGGTATTGTCAGTTAAGCGTGCGGAAAACGGCATGATCATGGATCCGGTAACTATTCATCCGAATCAGACAGTCGGCGATGCCCGCCAGCTGATGAATGATTTCAGGATAGGTGGCATCCCGGTTGTTAACGACCATAACATTCTGGTAGGTATCGTAACCAATCGTGACCTCCGGTTTGAGAAAGACATCTCCCGCTCCATCAGTGAGGTAATGACCAAGGAAAACCTTATCACCACATCGGCCAATGCCACACTGGATACGGCAGCCGATATCCTCCAGAAAAACAAGATCGAAAAACTTCCGGTGGTGGATAAAAACTACAAGCTCATCGGATTGCTGACTTATAAAGACCTTACGATCACGAAAGACAGGCCGAATGCGTGCAAGGATGAGCGCGGAAGACTTCGGGTAGCTGCAGCTGTAGGAGTTGCTGCCAACACGCTCGACCGTATAGCCGCCCTTGTTGAGGCCGGTGTTGATTCCATTATTATTGATACGGCCCACGGACACAGGTCGCAAGTGATTGATATCCTGAAAAGTGCCAAATCGAGGTATCCTGAATTTGAATTTGTTGCAGGAAATATTGCTACCGGTGAGGCTGCTAAAGCTCTCCTGAGGGCAGGTGCCTCTGCTGTAAAGGTGGGTATCGGTCCGGGTTCCATATGCACCACCCGCATTATTGCCGGCGTGGGCGTTCCGCAACTGAGTGCCATTTATGAAGTGGCCAAAGCTTTGAAACATGACGATATTCCGGTGATCGCCGACGGGGGAATCCGCTATTCTGGCGATATCGTAAAAGCTCTTGCTGCCGGTGCTGATTCCGTTATGGCGGGATCTCTTTTTGCCGGCACCGAAGAATCCCCCGGCGAAACGATCATCTATCAGGGCAGGAAATTCAAGTCTTATCGGGGAATGGGCTCCATTGAAGCCATGAATGAAGGTTCGAAGGACCGTTATTTCCAGGATGTTGAAGATGACATTAAAAAACTGGTGCCGGAAGGAATCGCTGCACGCGTTCCTTACAAAGGCAGCCTGAATGAAGTCATTTATCAGATGGTTGGCGGCTTACGTGCCGGAATGGGTTACTGCGGAGCCAATAATATCAAAGAACTTCAGCAGGCAAAATTCGTCAGGATAACCAACAGCGGCATCATCGAGAGTCATCCGCACGACGTTACCATAACGCGCGAATCGCCAAATTATTCAAGAGAAGCTTAATTCCCATACCAAACCGATCTGTCAAACGTTTTAAAGGCAATTCTTAATAACAAGTATCTAATTATGAAGTATAGTACCTGCTTACATACCGCCTGCGCAATCTTATTGCTTCTTCCCGGAATCCCGGCCTTCAACCAGGAATCCGTTCTCGTAACTATCGGAGATAAGCCTGTTTATGCGAGCGAGTTTACAAGGATATTGAATAAAAATAAAAATAACCTTTCGGGCCAGAAGCCATCCGTGCAGGAATCTCTGGAGATGTTCATCAATTTCAAACTGAAAGTCAGGGAAGCCGAAGCCCAGGGGTTGGATACAACTGCCAGCTTTATAAAAGAGCTGGCCAACAACCGCGACCAGCTTGCCAAGCCTTACCTGATGGATCAGGAAGTTACCGACGAACTCATAAAAGAGGCATTTGACCGCAGCAAATGGGAAGTCAGGGCAAGCCATATTCTCGTAGGGATTAAACCGGATGCTCCCGCGGGAGACACCCTGATTTCATACCGCAAAGCAATGAGCATCAGGGATCGCCTGATAAAAGGTGAAAAATTTGATGCGGTTGCAAAGGAAGTCAGTGATGATATTTCTGCTGCGAATAACGGCGGGGATATCGGCTACATCACTGTTCTCGGCGTTGTATATCCTTTTGAAAGCGCCGTATTTAAAATGAAAATCGGTGAAATTTCCATGCCGGTCCGCACAGATTTTGGCTATCATATTATATTGGTTACCGATAAAAAGCCTGCCAGAGGAAAGCTTCATATCGCAACCATCTGGAAGTCGATCAATATGACGACATCCGAAGAAGAAAAGGCAAAAGCCAAAGAGGACATTCAAAACATTTACCTGCAGTTGAAATCAGGTGCCGATTTTGGTGAACTCGCAAGAAAATACTCCGACGACCGCACCATGGCTGTCAGGGGTGATGCCGGTTTCTGGATCGGTCCGAATCAAAGAGAAATGGCTTTTGACCAGGCCGCTTACAGCCTGAAAAATCAGGGAGACATTACTGAACCGGTGGAAACAACTTTGGGGTGGTTTATCATCAGGCTTCTCGACAAGAAAAGCCCGGACACCTGGGATGAAGCTAAAAGCGTTTTAGCCAATCAGATTGCAAGAGACAGCCGTTCTCAGAAGAGCGAAAAGGTAGTGATAGACAAGCTTAAAAAAGCTTATGATTTTAAGGTTAACACTAAAAATTATGAGGAGTTCTACCGTTTGGTTGATCCTTCAATTTTCGAAAGAAAGTGGGATGCTTCCAAAGCTCTGCAGAAAATGGACCTTCTTTTCACCTTGGCCGACCTGAGTGTTTATCAGTATGAATTCGCAAAATTTCTTGCCCTGTCAAATAAAAAAGGAACCGTAAAAACTATTGCGGAATTTGTTGACGACCAGTTCGCGGATTTTTCAAAGAACAGGATTCTCGAATATGAAAAGACCCGCCTGGATAAAAAATATCCTGAATTCCGGGATCTCTATAACGAGTTCCGTGACGGCAACCTGCTTTTTGAAATAACCGACAAGATGGTCTGGTCAAAAGCTTCAAAAGATACCGTTGGTCTGACAGCCTTCTTTGCTGCCAACCAGACAAAATACATGTGGCCGCAGAGGCTTGATGCAGTGGTCATATTTGGAAAAGGTGAAAATAACCTCGTGAAAATGATGGAAGAATATCGTGGCGCCCTTTCGAAGAAATGCAAAGATGGATGCGACGGTGTATCCGTTCAGAACGTTCTGGCAGAAGTTACGGCAAAATATTCCGGCAACAGCTTCGAGATTGAAGACAAGTTATTCGCCAAAGGTGATAACTGGATGGTTGACCAGGTAAAATGGAAAACCGGAGCTTCAGACATACTCAATGAAGCCAATGCCAGGATTATTGTATGGGTCAATAAACTCGTTGATGCAAGGCCTAAAAAACTGGACGATATTCGCGGTCAGGTTACAGCTGATTACCAGGATAATCTCGAAAAACAATGGATTAAGGAACTAAGAGAAAAATATCCCGTAAAAATCAATCAGGATGCACTTTCCAAGATTAAAATCTGAAAATGGTCTGATTAGGTTCCTCCTCCTGGTTTTGCTTATTCCCGCAGTTACTTTTTGCAAGCCGGATCATAAAAGGAAAAACGAAGCAACACTTGCGCGGGCATATGGCAATTACTTGTTCAAAGCCGATATTCAGGGGCTGATCCCTGCCGGAACCACACCTGAAGACAGTACCAGGCTGGTTAAATCCTACATTGAATTATGGTTAAAGAAGAAGGCGGTTGTGAATAAAGCTGAATTCAATCTGACAGCTGAACAAAAGAATATTGATAATCTTCTGGAAGAATATCGCACATCGCTTCTGACTTATGAATATGAGAAGCAGATGGTGGCTCAGAAACTGGATACCGTTTTAACTGAAATTGAGGTACAGAAGTATTACGATCAGTATAAGCAGGATTTTGTTTTAAGGGATCCTATAGTTAAAGGGGTTTATTTCCGTATACTGCGCAGCTCAAGCCGGATGGGCGAGTTTCGGAATCTTGCGCATTCCTCCGGTGATCTTAATTATAAAAGGCTCGTTGATGTTGGTGCCCAGGTAGCAAAATACACCGATTCATTTGAAGAGAACTGGTTGTCGTTTCCGCTGCTCATGCAAAAAATGCCCGGAACCGTAGCAGATCCGAAACAATTCCTGCAGCGCTACAAATACCTGGAAGCGGAAGATGACCGGTATTTTCACTTTGCCAGGATCATTGACTTTAAATTACCGGGCGAAGCAGCCCCACCTGAATACGTAAAACAGGAAATCCGCGATATTATGCTGAATCAGCGCAAAATGGATTTCCTGAAACAATTGGAAGAATCAATATATAATGAAGCGGTTATACAAAATGATGTTGAAGTGTATGAAAAATAGAATCCTTTCCCTGATGCTTATCCTGGTGGCTTCAGGTTTTTATAATTCATCCAAGGCTCAGATAATCAATCAGAACGACTCTGTAATCCTTGACAGGGTAGTGGCTGTGGTTGGGAAATTCCCGATTCTTCAGTCCGATATCGAAAATCAGCTGAAGCAATTCAACAGTGAAAGGATGAGCCTCCCATCCAATCCAAGATGCTTTATGCTGGAATCATTGCTCATCGGGAAGCTGCTGGTCATTCAGGCAGAGCTTGACAGTGTGATGGTTACCGACGAAGAGGCTCAACGGACCGTAGATCTTAAAATGCAGGAATTCATTATGCAGGCCGGATCGCAGGAAAACCTCGAAGGATATTTTAAAAAATCCCTGCTGGAGATAAAAAAGGATCTGTTCAAGCCCCAGAAGGATATCATGATAGCTGAAAAAATGAAAAACGAAATCACTGGTAAGGTGGTGATTACCCCGGCTGAAGTTCAGAAATTCTTTAAGCAAATACCTGCAGCACAGATCCCTCTGAGGCCTGCCGCAATGGAGATACGGGAAATAGTACTTAAACCGGAAGTCTCTGAAGCTGAGATTTTAAGAATCCAGAACCGTCTGAAGGAATTCAGGGAACGGATTCAGAAAGGCGAAAGCTTTACCACGCTGGCCGTCCTCTATTCTGAAGATAAAGGGTCGGCTCCGACCGGCGGTAAACTGGGGATGACTCCGAGGAGTTCTCTGGCTCCTGAATTTGCCGCTGTAGCATTCAATCTAAAGGGTGATGAGATCTCGCGGGTTGTAAAAACCGAATTCGGTTATCATATTATTCAGATGATCGAAAGGAGAGGTGACGTGATTAACTGCAGGCATATCCTGTTATCCCCTAAACCAACACTGCAGGAGAAACAAGTGGTCAGGAACAGGCTCGACAGCATTGCCCAGTTAATCAGGGAAAATAAAATAAGCTTTGAAGATGCTGCACTTAAATACAGCTATGCAAAAGATACCAGAGCTAATGGCGGACTGTTAGTGAATAAGGGTACTCCGCAGAATACGGAATCCCAGAATATCAACACCACCTGGTTTGAACCTCAGGAAATGATTCCAGATGTATTTAATGCGGTAAAGAATCTTAAGGTTGGTGAAATATCAAGGGTCATTGAAACTTACGATGAGA
>CAILAQ010000849.1 GCA_903832165.1 uncultured Bacteroidota bacterium
ATATCACAGGCTATATCAGTTTTGATTCCGAAAATGAAATTATTATCAGGATTGGAGCGCACCCCGGTGTGTTGCCTATGTGGATGTATTCGGGAAAGGACAGTGATAAAAAATGCTGGACACCAGGAATCTGGGACGATGTTACCGTTGTGGCCTGCAACAGTCCTTACATTGAATCGGTTCAGGTGGCGCCCGACATAAACAAAGCAGAGATCACTGTACAAACGAGCATAATCAGTTATAATTCTGAGAAAAATCCTGACCTGACGTATGAAATCAAGGAATGGAAAACGGGAAAATCTGTTTGCACTGTGAGGACGAGGAAGATAATTCCGGCGCCGGACGGGAGAGTAACCATTATCGAAAGAATTTCAGTTCCGGATCAGCATCTCTGGTCGCCGGCCGACCCTTTTCTTTATATTGTAGAAGTTAAAACGGCCGGTGATAATGCAAAGGCACGGTTCGGCATGCGTGAGCTGCGATTCGACACGAAAACCAGGAAAGCCTATCTGAATAACAAGATATTTTACCTGAGGGGTTCAAACATTGCGTTACACCGCTTCTTTGATGATTCCCTTTGCCGGAAACAGCCATGGGATCCCAAATGGGTAAAGCGTTTGCTGGCAGATATTCCGAAAGAGTTTAACTGGAATATGATTCGCACGCATGTGGGACTGGTGCCTGACTTCTGGCTGGATATTGCTGATGAAAACGGCATCATGATTCAGTACGAAATGCAGAACTGGGGAATTCAGCCTTACTGGAGCCTGAATGCCTTTCAAACGGTGACTGAGCAGTGGATGAGCGATTGCTGGAATCATCCGAGTGTCGTGATCTGGGATGTCTGCAACGAAACCAAAGGAGAGGAAACAGGTAACATCATAAAGGCCGTGAGGAATTTCGACCTGTCGGGCCGGCCCTGGGACGATGGTTATAATCTGCCCGATGGAGAGAATGATCCGATAGAGGACCATCACTACCTGCATTTCCTGGAGCAGTGGGGGATAGCTAAGTGGAAAATGAAGTTTTATGAGCAGACGGTTGCGCAGAACAGCACCAATGCGCCCTATCCATCGGCCCATGCAACGATACTCAACGAATACGGATGGTTTTTTACCCGGCGGGATGGGTCGGCGGGCACAGCATCGAAAAAAATGCTGGACACTCTTTGTCCGGGATGCACGAACAGGCAGATCCGTGATTTCTCTGCTTATATGTACGGGGGAGAGACAGAATACTTTCGTGCTCACCGGAACTATTGCGGGGTATTGCACTTCGTTTATCTGACAGGTGATTATAAAAACAGTGCTACGGGTGATATTTTTGAGGATGTGGAGAATCTGAAAGTCGATCCGGCTTTTGAAAGCTATCTAAAAGAAGCATTCAAGCCTCTGGGGGTCTATCTGAATTTCTGGCAGCAGAGCCTCAAACCCGGACAGGAATACCAGTTTGCTGTGATGATGATTAATGATGAGTATAGATCAAACAAAGGAACTCTGAAGGTTTTGACAGAGGATGAAAGCGGTAAAACAGTCGTGCTGGCAGAGTGTCCTTATGACGTTTCAGATCTTTCACAAAAGACATTTTCTTTCGACCTTAAGTTTCCGGATAAACCCGGGAATTACAAGCTCAAAGCAGTAGCGGTTCAGGCTGACGGCGTGCAGACGACTACCAGCATCAGGATATTTAAAATTCAATAACAAAGACTCAGGAAAATGCGAATCAACAAAAAAATCCCGGGGTTAACTGTCTTTGCACTTCTGCTGGCATTAATTCCAATTCGCGGGTATAGTAGAAATGGCAGCGCTGACAAATCGGTAACTGTTGCCTGGTGGAAGTTTGATTCGGAGAATTCAAGAAGAGTAACCGATCAGATTTCTTCGATCAAGGATTCCATTCAGGGAAATTATAAAATGGTGAAAGGGGTTGATGGAAGTGCATTAAAATTCGATGGGTTCACCACGGTAATAAGGCGTTCTGCCGATAAGGTTCCCAAGCTTTCGGGATCATTCACAGTTGAAGCATGGATTGCAGCGGCTACTTATCCGTGGAACTGGTGCCCGATTCTTGCTCAAAAGAAAAATGAAAAAGCAGGATTTTATTTTGGCATCGGGCCTCAGGGACAGGTTGGTGTTTTTGCCTCGGTTGATGGTGTTTGGCAGAAATGTGAGACCGCTAAAAAGATTTCGCTAAGCAGGTGGACTCATCTGGCAGCTGTATTTGAGGAGGGAGCCGGATTTAAAATTTACATCGATGGGGATTTGTCAGGGCAATTAAAAGCTTCGGGGCATTTTGTGCCTGCTGCAGAATCTGATTTGCTGATCGGCATGAATGATGAAATGATTGCCCCCTCAAATCCTGTGAGGGAGTATGCAACTTTACCAGCCTGGTTCTCTTTTGACGGCATTTATGATGATATAAAAATTTATGATGGTGCCCTGACTTCAGGAATGGTTGAGCAAAATTTCACTGCTCACCGTACGACATCGCCCCCGGACATTGCAAAAAGGGTTATGCCCAATGGTCCCCCGGGTCCCGGAAGGTTTGGTGCCTATTATACAAAATTGAAGTTTTACGAAGAATGGGATGCGCTTTTCAGGGTAGGAGATTACAGTGATATTGTTGTTCAGTTTGATAATTCACCTGTCAGGGTAGTCTTTTGGCGGGGCACCCGATATTCACCCGCCTGGGTGATGGAGAACGGGCAATGGATGGCTGACCAGAGCGCCGAATATTTCGATACCATCAATGGCTGCTTTGAACATATGATTGATCCGCACTGCCTTTACTCCCATGTACGGATCATTGAAAATACCCCGGCGAGAATAGTCGTTCACTGGCGTTACATTCCGGTGAGTGTCAGGAAACAGTTATCCCAGGTTGATGAAAAGTCGGGTTGGTCGGATTGTGTTGATGAATATTATACTTTTTATCCGGATGGCATCGGGATCCGGAAGGTTGTTCAGTATACTTCCGGAGAACCGCTGGGCCCGTCGGAGGCCATTGCCTTTTGCCAGCCCGGAACAACGCCCGAAGATAATGTCAACCTGGATGCGATGACGCTTGTCAACCTGAAGGGAGAGAGCCATGTTTACTCCTGGGCCAACGGTGCTCCGGTTTTCAAGAAAGGGGAGAACCCCGTAAACCCGGTTATTCAGATCGTTAATCTGAAATCAAAAAATAAGCCATTCATGATTCTTGAGCCGGGAAACAATATGGCTGTATACGGTATAGAGCAAAGACCTGATGCTTCCCATTTTCCATGGTGGAATCACTGGCCGGTTGCTCAATTGCCATCCGACGGAAGATATTGCCAGGCTCCCGACCGGCCCTCTCATTTCTCTCTGGCCTGGGGCGGGCCTCCGTTTCATGATGAAGAAGGCAAGGTGATCAGGGCGAGGGAGTCGGGTAGTGAGGGCAGTCTGAATCAGGATGAACCCAAAATGAAAACGGTAAATACCTATTGGTCCAGCTGGATGTACGGTGCTTCAATGCAAACTGCCGAAGAACTGGCCAGGCTGGCAAGGTCATGGGCTCAGCCTCCGGTATTGAAAATTTCGGGTACCAATTTTGCAAATAAAGGTTATGATCTTACTCAGCGGGCTTATATCATTGAATGCGCCAATACTAGCACTGATCGTCTGGAAATGGAGGCGGATGCCAGTAATGAATCGCCAATGGTAAATGTGTGCTTTGTTGTAAAAGGATGGAATTCAGAGAATATTTCGGTTCTTTTGGATGGACGGGTTTTGAATGCTAAATCAGAATATAAATCCGGAGTGATCAGAAATCTGGATTCGGATAATTTAATACTCTGGATTGCCATGAAATCCAGCCAAACTTCGAAAATTGTAATAAACAGATCAAATTTATAAGCGAATATGAAAAGACTTATCCTGTCATTAATAATTGCAGTTCCATTTGCAGCAATGTGTCAGAAGCCCGTTGCCCAATGGAGTTTTGAAAACATCAAGGGGCGAAATGTAATTGAAGCCGGAACAAGTATTTCGGATACCCTCGAAGGTAATTTCGATGAGGCTCCGGGTGTTGCAGGGAAGGGATTGCGGCTCGATGGCTTTACCGCCCGGCTGATACGCAAAGGTTCTGACCTGAAAAAGCCAGGCAGTGAGTTAACCATTGAAGCATGGGTTTCCCTGGGTGAATATCCTTGGAACTGGTGCCCGGTGCTCACCACCGAATCGAATGAAGTAAAGGGATACCGACTGATGATCGGACCACTCGGTGAGGTCTCGATGCAGGTTGCCATCGGAGAGCAGTGGATCTCCTGTACCAGCGAGACCGAGACCATGCCGCTCAGGAAATGGATGCAT
>CAILAQ010000850.1 GCA_903832165.1 uncultured Bacteroidota bacterium
GCATCACAAACCTGAACGATCGGAGCCAGAAGTGTGGTCATTTCAGTTTCTTCGTGGTGTGATCCGATAGCATTACAAACGTCAGGCTTTTCCTTAAAACGTTCAGCAATTTTCATTCCGAGCAATGCATGTGGCAATTCAGGTTCCTCCTCAGCAACTTTACCAATATCATGGAGCAAGCCGGCTCTCTTGGCTGATTTTGCATTCAATCCGAGTTCAGCAGCCATAATTGAGCAGAGGTTTGCTACTTCGCGTGAATGCTGCAAAAGGTTCTGTCCGTATGAAGAGCGGTATTTCATTTTTCCGACGAGGCGAATCAGTTCAGGATGCAAATTATGAATTCCGAGGTCGATGCAGGTTCTTTTACCAGCTTCAATAACCTCTTCCTCCACCTGCTTTTCGACTTTTTTAACAACTTCCTCAATACGTGCCGGATGAATGCGGCCGTCAGTCACCAGTTGATGCAAAGAGAGACGTGCAATTTCGCGGCGAACAGGATCGAAAGCTGAAAGGATGATTGCTTCCGGGGTATCATCAACAATAATTTCCACACCGGTAGCGGCTTCAAGGGCACGAATATTTCGTCCTTCCCTACCGATAATTCTCCCTTTAATATCATCGTTGTCGATATTAAAGATAGTCACTGAATTCTCAATAGCTTCCTCTGTGGCAACACGTTGAATCGTATTGATAACGATCTTCCGTGCCTCTTTAGAAGCATTCATTTTAGCTTCTTCAATGATTTCAGAAACGTAACCCATGGCTTCAGATTTAGCATCAGCCTTTAGTGATTCTATGATTTGGGTTTTGGCCTCTTCAGCGGATAATCCGGATATAGTTTCAAGCTTTTCAACAGCGAGTTTATGTGTACTATCGAGCTCCTCGTTCTTTTTGTTCAGTATTTCAATCTGTTGAGTAAGATTTGCTCTTATTGCATCGATCTCCTTGTTCTTGCGCTGATTCTCTTCAATTTTTTGGGATAAGCCAGATTCGCGCTGGTTGATACGGTTTTCGGCCATAAGGATTTTACTATTCTTCTCATTGATCAACCGCTCATGTTCTGCTTTCAGTTGAAGAAATTTCTCCTTTGCCTGAAGGATTTTATCCTTTTTTATCATCTCTGCTTCGGCTTCAGCATCTTTCAGGATATTGGAGGACTTTGTCTGGAGGGATTTCCTTCCCACAAAGAAAGCGATTGATCCTCCGACCAGGAAAGTAACAAGGCCAACAATTATAGTTATAATCATAATCTATTCATTTTTAATTTATTATATATAGTGTATTCTATCTCAAAACGATATAAAAAAACCCGTATTAAAACCTTGATACAACGAAAACCCCAGTTATACAGGGATGGAGCTGCCTACTTCGTCGGGCTTCCACTGGCTTCCGAAGAAACTCTCCCGGGTGAGCGGGATAACCGAGGCCTGTCCTGTTAAGTAATGAGCTTAACTCCAATATGAAAAATGTTGAGTTTTACAAGGATCAAGGATTAATACGGGCAATATTTTGTATTCAAAGAACGCCTATCTTTTTCTGTATGAACTCTTCCAGCTCATCGGTTATTTCCCCGATTGCTGAAACCAAAGGAGTTTCGTTTGTCTTTTCTTCCAGTTCAATAAGTTTAAGTACAAATTGAAACGCTGCCATAGCCATAAAATCTTGTCCGTCCTTATCACGATATCTCTCCTGATACTGTCCGAACTTCTCATTAATTACTCTGGCCGCTTTTCTTACTTTTTCTTCATCCTTACGATCTATAATCAATGGATAGGACCGTCCTGCAATTTGTAGTTTTATATGGAACCCGCTATCCACCAATCCTCCTATTTATTTAAAAGAGCTATACATTCATCAATTTCCCGCACAATCCTGTTTATCTGGGCTTTTGCCGACTCCCGGTCCTCGGTAGGTACCAGAACCGATTTTGCCAGCTTGGCCGTACTGTACTGCTGTTCGAGTCTGCTAATGTCTTTCTTTTGTTTTTCAACTATGGTTAATATCTCATTTTTCTCAGCAACCAGACTTTCATTTTCGTGTTTCAGGCTCTGGTATCGTGCCATCAGCAACCGGATCCTGTAAGTAAGCTGGCGGACCATTTCCTCCTGCTCGAATGTCATGGTTTCTTTTTATTACAAAGGTAACATACAGTTCAATCAAATCAAAATTTCGAAAGAATTACCAATGAACAGCTATCTTTGGAACCCATGAGGAAACATGCATTTTTTCTGGCAGGAATTAATCTTTTGATCTACTGCAATTTCCTGACGCCGGTATTTGGACAATCGACTGCTGTTCCGGAACGAAACACGCTCTCACTGCCTGTGAATATCCCTTTATTCCTGGCCGGCAACTTTGCCGAGCCCCGCCTCAACCATTTTCATTCCGGAATTGATATTAAAACGAACGGGGTAACCGGGATACCGGTCAAATCAGTATCCGAAGGTTATGTTTCGCGCATCAAGGTGGAAGCTGGCGGATATGGCAACGCATTATACATTTGCCATCCAAATGGGTTGACCTCCTTATACGGCCATTTAGAATCATTCAGCAACGAGATCAGGCAATATGTTTTATCAGAGCAGTACCGGAGGGAATCCTTTGCTGTAGATCTGTTTCCCGATCCGTCACGTTTGGTGGTTAAAAAGGGTCAGATAGTTGCAATGTCAGGTAATTCAGGAAGTTCTGAAGGGCCGCACCTTCATTTCGAATTGCGTGAAACAAAGTCTGAAAACCCCGTTAATCCGCTCGTCCGTTCGATTGAGGTGAAAGATGCGATTGCGCCGGTCATTGCTAAGGTTATGATTTATTCCCTGAAGGATCGCAGGGGATGGATCAAGCCGCATCCGGTGCCCATGAAGAAAGTCGGTGGCATTTACAAGCCGTCTGCTGAAACCCCGATTTCCTCGGATGCCATTTCCGGCATTGGAATTGAGACGTATGACCTTATAAACGGATCTGACAATCATTGCGGGGTTTATAAGATTACCGGGTTGCTCGACAACGTTAAGTTTTTTGAGTCCCTGTTGGATGAATTTTCTTTTGCGGAGACGAGGTATGTTAACAGCTTCATGGATTACAAATCCTATTTGTCCGACCATAAACCTGTTCTGAAATTATTTATTGATCCGAACAATCAGGCAGCGATTTACAAATTTGCAAAGAACAGGGGTCTTATTGAATTGAACGACAATCAAATCCATAAGGTCAAAATCATCACTGAAGATGCTTCTGGCAATCAGGCAATTGCAGAAATGAATATCAGGCTGGATTCTTCGAAATTCCAACATGATCCCGGATTTATGCCGGTTTACAGTTCGTACTTCAATTTTAAGGAATCAAATACCTATACAGCTGAAGGGATTGAAATCGAGATGCCGGCGGGAGCACTTTATGAAGACATTTATTTCGATTATTCCATAGGTGATCCGAGGCCCGGAAGCTTTTCGCCGCTTCATCAGGTACACCATCCTGATGTACCGGTGCACTTGTTTTACCGGCTGGCTATTGAAGCCACGAATCTGCCTGAGAATTTAAGAACCCGGGCAACGATTGCGCAATACCTTGGAAATGGATCCTATAGCAGTTTGGGTGGCACCTGGGAAGGCACTCGTCTGATCACCCGGACAAGAAATTTCGGATCATTCTGCATTATGGTTGATACGATTAAGCCTGAGATCCGGCCATTAAACTTTACTTCAGGTGCAGAACTCAAATCCCTGAATACTTTTAAATTTACCGTAAAAGATAATTTTTCAGGTATCCAAAGTTATCGTGGCGAGATCGATGGCAAATGGATGTTGCTTGAATATGACCAAAAGAATAAATTACTGGAATATCAGTTTGATCCTAAACGTATTAAGACAGGAATCCAGCATAATATGACAGTCAGGGTTACCGATCAGTTAGGAAATACCAATGTTTACAAAGTTGCGTTTAACAGATAACTACTTAAATTTCAACAGATAATGAAAAAAATTGCATTGATTCTTTCAACCTTGCTTTCCGTTAGCGGGTTAAGTTCGATGGCCTGTACAAATTTCCTGGTCAGCAGAGGCGCATCGGCAGATGGATCCGTCATGATTTCTTATGCCGCCGATTCGCATGTATTATATGGTGAATTATATCACCGGCCCGCTGCTGACTGGCCAAAAGGGTTCATGGCAGAAATTAATGAGTGGGATACAGGAAAATATCTTGGAAAAATCCCTCAGGTTCCGCATACCTATTCAGTTATCGGGAATATCAATGAATATCAGGTAGCCATAGGTGAGACCACTTACGGCGGCAGGCCTGAGCTGGAAAATCCGGCAGGAATTATGGATTACGGCAGCCTGATATATATGGCACTGCAGCGGTCGAAGACAGCGCGTGAAGCCATTCAGACAATCGTAACACTTTGCGAGAAGTACGGATATTATTCATCAGGCGAATCTATGTCAGTTGCGGATGCCAATGAAGTATGGATATTTGAGATTATTGGCAAGGGTCCGGATAAGAACGGTCTTTTATATGTTGCCAGAAAAGTGCCCGACGGCTTTATTTGTGCCCATGCCAACCAGGCACGCATCACCACTTTTCCCTTAAACGATCCTGACAATTGCCTGTATTCTAAGGATGTGATCACGTTTGCCCGGGAAAAGGGCTGGTTTACCGGAAAAGATGAAGAATTTTCATTCCGCGATACCTATGCGCCGCTCAATTTTGGCGAATTGCGAGGCTGTGAGGCAAGGGTTTATGCATTTTTCAATCACGTGGCCAAAGGGATGGAACAGTACCTTGACTATGCCATGGGATACAATGCCAGTAAACCGATGCCGCTCTTCATCAAGCCTGATCGCAAGATATCTGCTCAGGATCTGATGGGTTATATGGGAGATCATTATGAAGGTACCCCCATGGATATGACAAAAGATCTGGGTGCAGGGCCTTTTGAATGCCCTTACCGCTGGAGGCCGATGAATTTCGAAGTCGACGGGCAAAAATTTCTAAATGAGAGGGCCATAGCAACTCAGCAGACCGGATTTTCCTTCATCGCTCAGTCGCGGTCCTGGTTACCCAATCCGATTGGCGGGATTTTATGGTTTGGTGTTGATGACGCAGCAACAACACAGTATGTACCGATGTATTGCGGAATCCTCAGCACTCCCAGGAACTTCGCTGAAGGCAATGGCGATATGCTCAAGTACTCGGACACTTCCGCTTTCTGGGTTTTTAACCGGGTTTCAAACATGTGTTACCTCCGGTATAATTAC
>CAILAQ010000851.1 GCA_903832165.1 uncultured Bacteroidota bacterium
ATCATTGGTGTTAAAGGCGATGTTTTCCGCACTCATGTCGGAGAGATCACAGTAAACGTCAAAGAGTTTACCCTCCTTGCTAAAACCGTTCGTCCTCTGCCAATCGTTAAAGAAAAGGATGGCGTAATCTTTGATGCATTTTCCGATCCGGAGCAGCGTTATCGTCAGCGTTACCTCGACCTGATTGTCAATCCATCGGTAAGGGAAGTATTTATAAAAAGGACAAAGATCATCTCAGTGATGCGGGAAATGCTTGATGCACGAGGTTACTATGAAGTTGAAACCCCGATTCTTCAGCCACTTCACGGAGGTGCAGCCGCACGTCCGTTTGTTACCCACCACAACACTCTGGATATCGATTTATACCTCAGGATTGCTAACGAGCTTTATCTGAAACGCCTGATCGTTGGTGGCTTCGACGGAGTATATGAGTTTTCGAAAGATTTCCGCAATGAAGGAATGGACCGTTTCCATAACCCTGAGTTTACCCAGATTGAACTGTATGTCGCTTACAAGGATTATTTCTGGATGATGGACCTCGTGGAAGAGATGATTGAGAAAATCGCCATGACCCTCCATGGTTCAACCCAGGTTCAGGTCGGCGAAAACCTGATCGACTTTAAGCGTCCCTGGAAACGCTTTACCATGTTCGGCGCGATAGAGCATTTTACGGGTATCGACGTCAGCAAGATGAATGAGGAAGAATTGGTTGACACCTGCAAGAAACTGCATATCGATATCGATAAAACGATGGGTAAAGGCAAACTCATCGATTCTCTCTTTGGTGAATGCTGTGAAGCAAAACTGATTCAGCCGACTTTCATCATGGACTATCCGATTGAAATGTCACCACTTGCTAAAAAACACCGCAGCGTTGAAGGACTTGTCGAGCGGTTCGAATGCATCGTTAACAGCAAGGAAATATGCAATGCCTATTCGGAGTTGAACGATCCGATTGATCAGCGCGAAAGATTTGAAGAGCAGATGCTTCTGGCAAAAAGAGGTGATGAGGAAGCCATGGCTCTCGATGAAGATTTCTTAAGGGCAATTGAATTCGGCATGCCACCGACTTCTGGTCTCGGAATCGGAATCGACCGCCTTGCCATGATCATGACCAACTCTGCGTCGATTCAGGATGTACTCCTTTTCCCACAGATGCGTCCGGAATAAAGGTTATTTTTTGGATTGCTCCAGCATCCAGATTGCATCCTTCGTGACCTGATCATCCACTGATATTTTATTGATCAGTGCCTTTTCGCGGATCTGCTTCATCCATGCAGGATCTTTCAGGATTCCCATGCGGTAATATCCGACATCATGCGGTACTTTTCCTGCCTGATCAGCTTCCCAGAAAAGGTAGTCCGCATTGCCAGCCAGCTTTTCCTGAATTGGCACCCCGGAATAATCAGCCTGTTGCTGAATATCATCGAACCACACGTAATTTCGTACTATACCGCGCATGAAATCATACCTATATTCTTTACCTGCGGCAGGATAATAGTGGTGATAAAGTACATCCGTAAAATCCCAGTCGAACCGGTGATAAAAACGCTCAGTAACCATGATCAGCACCAGGTTCATGCCCTCCACCGTTTTGGGAACATCTATCGAGCTGGTGTCTTTGGGAGCCGACCAGCTATCAGGATAAATAGTGGCATTATAATACCAGAAAGCTTCATTGGCAAAGGCCCTTGACGAAATTTTTGCACCAAGCACATTGAAAAAATAACTGTCTGAAATAACGAGAACCTTCGGCTTAGGTGTCGAATCAACGGCGGTAAAATGGAACACCGGATAGCCCATTTTCGGGTGGCGCGGAGATTTTAACAGATTCATGATATCGGTTACATCACCATCAGTATCCCTCAGTGAGTCTGACATTTCCACCCGGTCTACAATCAGATCAGGAACTTTCAACCCCATCGTTCGGTCGATAAATCCAAGTAAGGTATCCGCTGCCTTCACCATACCGCCGACCGACCAATGAATACCTCCTTTCGGGAACAACGGATATTCCGCAGTACTTTTTTGATCACGGAAGAATTTATTCAGATCCAGCAATGGTATCCCTCTCTTGCCCGATTCATCAAGTATGGCCCTGTAATTTGTCTGGTCCGATTTAAAGTGAAGAAAACGCTTCGGAATAAACTCAGGATGATAGCTCGCTTTTCCGGGCTCCAGCACAATGGCCAGTTTAACCCCAAGTTTAGCCAGAGTATCTTTTACCAGTTTGAGCCGGTTAAATTTCTGATCCCAGAAATAATCTCCCAGGTAATCACGGCCGGTAAATGACCTGATATAATCAGATTCATAAACATATTTGTTCTTGCCAACCACCACGCCGGAAGCATTGGCTTTTGAGTAAGCCGAATATTCCACCTGATTTTTCAGTCTGATCAATTCCGGACGAAAACCCACATGTTCTTCGGTAGCTTTATTAAACTGAACCTGAAACTCATCTGTAAACCATGTTTTTATGCTGAACTTCGGATAGGTTGCCGGATCACCCTGCCCTCTCAGGCGCCCCTCCTTGAAAAGTCCGGTCTTCTGCTGAATCACTGGCGCTATAAGAACCAGCAGCAGCAGAATAAAAAATGCCGTTTTTAGTTTCTGGTTCATATTTTAAAAACGGAAATAGATAAATGGATTAAAGCCCGAAGTCGTTAAGGAAGCCATGCAATATACCAGCAGAACTAAGGCGATTATCCCACCAGCCCATGTTTTCCGCGTTGAATAAGGAACCTTCAGCTGACTGTCCTGCCATACTTCGATACCGTTTATCATGCCAAAGAAACCAAAGAAAGCCCCAGCGAGCATGATTACCCAAAACTGTGTATCAAATCTCCAGAAAGGAAACCCTCCGTCGAAAGCAAACATCTTCCTGATGTATAACCAGGCTTGCGTCATATCTGTTGCCCTGAAAAGCACCCACCCTATCAAGGTGATAAAGTAAGTGATTATGACCGATGGTACTTTCCCTATCTTCTCGGTAAACTTTATCAGGAACAGGCGATCGAGAATCAGGAACAAACCGTGAAAGCCTCCCCAGATGATGAAATTCCAGGCAGCACCATGCCATAAACCTGATATAAGGAACACCAGCCATAAATTAAAAAACAGCCTGGTCTTGGTTTTCACCCGGCTGCCGCCAAGTGGAATATACAGGTAGTCCTTCATCCATCGGCCAAGTGTCATGTGCCAGCGGCGCCAGAATTCCGTGATATTTCTTGAGGTATAGGGATTATTAAAATTCTCCGGAAAAGTAAAACCGAGCATTTTTGCAATCCCGATAGCCATATCAGAATACCCTGAAAAATCATAATAGATCTGAAATGAATAGGCAATGATTCCAACCCAGGCAGTCGGAGTAGTAATATTCATCGGCCCGAGCGCAAAAATCCGATCTACCTCAGCCCCCAGCACATTGGCAATCAATACTTTTTTGGCTAATCCGATAATAAACCTGAACATCCCGAGAAGCCGGTTATCTACCGTCTCAAATGCCCGCCGGTCAACAATCTGGTCAGCAATTTCATGATACCTGACAATCGGTCCGGCAATCAGCTTCGGAAACAGGATAATATATAACTGATAATCCCAGAACCGTGTGAGAGGAGCCTGAACCCTGCGGTACACATCCACCACATAAGTGACAGTTTCGAAGGTATAGAACGATATGCCGATGGGCATGATCAGCTTCGACCAGTGCAAACCATTAATTCCGAACACCTTTAGCAGCGTGTCGAAATTTTCGATAAAGAAGTTTGAGTATTTGAAGTAAAACAGCAGTCCCAGGTTGATCGAGACTGATAGTGCCAGCAACAGGCGGCGATGGGTCTTGCTCTTTGAAGCAGACATCCACTTTACGAGATGAAAATCCAGGAAAGTGGTACCGAGGATTACGAAAATAAATTTTGGTGCACCCCAGCTATAAAAGAAAACGCTGGCAACAAGCGCCAGCGCATTTCTATACTTGTATGGTATGAGGAAATAAGTAATAAGGAAAACCGGCAAGAACCAAATCAGGAACAAACTGCTGCTGAATACCATATTCTTACCGGTTTACCTTAAGAACTGTTATTTTATATGCGTTTTTACAAAATCGGCCAGTACGCCCTTAAGATCCGGAGATCCGATTTCCTGCAGGTCATAATAAACCCGGGTATTCGGTTTCTTAATCTTAATAATACGGTTCAGGTCGATCGGTGTACCAATGATCACTGAATCGCAATCTGTATTATTGATTGTCTCTTCAAGATCATGGAG
>CAILAQ010000852.1 GCA_903832165.1 uncultured Bacteroidota bacterium
CTCCATGATCTGCCAGGCTTCTTCAATATCAAACCGGGTTTAGTTTCCCACTGGAAGTTCTTGAACCATTCAGGCAATCTTACCCCCCGGGGAGCAAAGAGCAGTGTTTCTTTCTGATGCAATTCCAAATAATGCGATAAACCCTGCATAGCCAAGGCGGTGCGGCCTCCGATGTGAATGGGTTTGCAAGCAAGCTCCTGCAGCGCATACAAAGCTCCGGTGAGATCCACCTGATCTCCTTTTCGTATAAATGCCCCGCGCCCTATGGATTCCAGCCAGCCGCCTCTTAAATAGCTATGCTGAAGATCATCAGAAATTCCATTCTTCTTCAGCCATGAAGCTAACAATACCGTCCCAGGATATTGCTGCTGTAATATTTGGTTTATTTTTGTTCCTGAATTCGTACTCATAGTACAAATATAGTCACATATTTAAACTATTCACCGATGTCACTGATGTCACAGATAAACTCAGAGCCCCCCGCCTCCGCGGGGGCAGGCTATCTGTGTTATCTGTGGACAGTCTTCTTTTTGTTGCAAGTTCCAGTGTTTCTTTACCTGATACCCGATACCTGATACCCGAAACCCATCGGACGTAAGTATGCGTCCCTACAATTGCTCCAATTGTTCAATCCAATTCCGAAAGTGCAGGCAACTTTGTTTTAATGCATCTATTCCAATAATCCCGGCAATCACAGCTCCCACATTAACTTTATTGCCTTCATATTCAGGGATGAGTTTTATTATTCGCTTTGATGGAGCGGTCTCTGGATCGTCATTAATCAACTCAGCGTTGTTCTTGAACTGAAACAAAACTTTCTCAAGTTCCTTTATTTCTTTCGTATGATTAAAATACTCAACTTCAAGTTCTCCCGGTTTAGTAAATAAAAGGGTTTCAAATTCATGCAATTGAATGTACGGTAAAAATCGCCAATCACCAATGTCAGTCCTGAGAGCATCTTCAATAACTTTTACTTTCAGATAGGGGTCTGCCTGTGAAATAGCATCCTGGTACCCGGGAAAATCATCTGGAAGGGCATAAAGGTCAAACATGGTTGAAAATCGCGTTTCATTGTGCTTGTCTTCTTTCAACCAGGTCGTGATATCAAATTTTGCTTTTTGGTAGGAGATCAGGCCGCCCCTGTATTTCTTATGTTTATCCTTGCTCGTTAAAACACAACGGACATCCGCTGATATGTTGAAATTGCCAAGATATGGGGCAAGCGTTTCTTTTACGAACCGCTCTTCGGTTTGGCCTTCAGCCGTGATATTAAGCCTGATGAACTTACTCAAGGTCTTCCTCCCAAAATATTTTTCTCCCACAACTCACTCATGCTATAATTCTCGATCCAGACTTTGAGATCCACATCGGCCAATTGTTTAATGATGGTGCAACGCTTTTCATTTTCCCTTTCCAACACAATAATTTCATCTGCACTAAATTCATCAACTAAACGGGGCGATTGGGTAGCCACAATCACCTGACAATGCTGGCTGGCAGTTTTAATCATACCGGCAAGTGCCGAAATTGCTGCAGGATGAAGGCCGAGTTCGGGTTCGTCAACCACAATTACTGGTGGCAATATTTCCGGTGGTTGCAACAGCAGTGTAGCCAATGCCATGAAGCGGAGCGTGCCATCAGATAGCTGATGGGGGCCAAACAGATAGTCGACGCCCTTTTCCCGCCAGTTTAGCATGATGTACTTATCATTCAATGCCGACGGACCCAGCACGAAATCCCCAAACTGTGGTACTATTTGCTGAATATATCGTACTATCCTATTATAATATTTTTCTCCTTCGGTTTTGCTTTTCAAAGCGTAAAGCATTGCTGCAAGATTACCTGCATCGCTTCGGAGAAATTCATTATCATTAATGTACCCACTGTTTCTAATCCGGGCTTCCTTTGAAGTATC
>CAILAQ010000853.1 GCA_903832165.1 uncultured Bacteroidota bacterium
GATTTATCTGGAATGAAAAATCGAAGGCCGATACTGGTATGCGAATACATATCGTTAATATTCACTGGCCCTTTGAAGCAATCCAGAAGGTCAGTATTAGTCAGACGGACTGCATGCTCCAGCTCAATTCTGAGAAAAGGCAGCACCCGATAGGACAAGCCAACTGCGAGTGGAACTGCCATGGCCGTTTTGATCCCCGAATTTGTAACTCCGTCAATCTCATAGCCGAAATCCGGCAACAAAACAAGGTTGGTACCCTGTTCCCTGCGAACACTCCGGAAACTGAATGCTGAGACTCCGGCTGAGAGGTAAGGCGAGAATTTTTGTGAACGGCGCTTAAATAATTTTAAAGGATCGAGACGCGCTGAAAGGCTGAGCTCGGCCAATGATCCTGCAAAATAAGTGTTATCTGAGGCGAGTGAATATAAACTCCCTGTAAAAAATTGACCTTGTACCCCAAAAAATGGGCGAAACTGTTTGATCACTGCTACACTTCCACCAAACTTGGATCCATCGGTGATCTTGTTGTAAATATTGAAGTTATTGGGGCTGAGGTCACCAAAGTAGGCCAGAATGCCTGGACTGAGCTTAAAAGAATATCCTTTTATCCCCGTCCCCTGGCCATATAAATCAACCATTGCAGCGGGTATCAGGAAAACCAGGAGTAGTATAAATTTCAAGCTGTTGCTTTTCATGCGAACTTCTGTTTGGTTAGCAAAGTTACGAATACATTAACGTTCACTTGGTCGTACTTATGTCCGCATATCGAACCATTTATAAACTTTCTTATCAACATTTTTGTCTAATCCCATAAATACAAACGTAACATGAAAAAACTAATTGCGATCTTTTTTCTTACAGCATCTTTTCTTCAAGGATTTACCCAGAATAAGGGAACAAATTCCATCTATGATATAACTGTCAAATCAATTGATGGCAAAGAATTTCCACTCAAACAACTCAAAGGAAGAAAGGTAATGATTGTTAATACAGCATCAAAGTGTGGTTTCACTCCTCAATATGAACAACTCCAGGCATTGTATAAGCAATATGGCGGTGATAAATTTGTAATTGTTGGATTTCCGGCGAATAACTTTATGGCTCAGGAACCTGGGACAAATGATGAGATTAAAGAGTTTTGCAGCTCTAAATACAGTGTAACTTTCCCTATGATGGCAAAAATTTCTGTTAAAGGAAAAGATATACATCCTTTATACAAGTGGCTTACAGATAAGAGTTTAAATGGAGTAATGGATTCTGATGTTAAGTGGAATTTTCAGAAATACCTTATTGATGAGAATGGTAATCTCATTTCAGTAATTCCTCCCAAGGAAAGTCCCTTAAGCGAAATGATTGTTAACTGGATCAAAAATAAACCATAATTTGTATTGGTTTATAAAGCCTGCCATTGGCAGGCTTTATCTATTTTTAGTCATTAATTTGTTGCGTGAAGGATATTCTGAAAAGTCTTACTCAACAGGAGAAGAAAACTTTTGGTTTTCATCTGGCCTACTCATTTATCGAAGGAATTATCCTTGGACTGCTGGCCTTAAATGAATTTGTGCTAATTAAGAGTCTTAAAGGAACCGAGATGCAAATCGGATTCCTTTTTCAATTCAGTTCAGTATTATTACTCTTCTCGATTCTTTTCAATGAGTGGATCCGGCGGTCGGTAAATAAGGTCCGGGTAATTCGTATTCTTGCCTGGGTAACCCGATTGCCTTTGCTTTTTCTTTTCTTCTTTCCTCATTCGTCTATGGATTCTGATAGCCAACAGGTTTTTGCAGCTATCTTTTTGTTGATTTTTTTACTGTTCTACCTGGCTAATCCCATCATATATCCTATCATAAACCTTTTATTGAAGGGGAATTACAAGCATGAAAACTTCGGCCCGCTTTACAGCTATGCAACCGGACTGAATAAGCTCGTCATGTTAGGTGCCACCTTTATTTTTGGAATATGGCTTGATGCGGATCCCTTTGCTTTTACTTATGCTTATCCGGTAATGGCACTTCTCGGTATTGCTTCAGTATATATCCTTCTTTTTATTCCATATAATCTTGAAAATGAACACTATATTCCTAAACAGCGATTGTGGCAATCAATTAGGGAATCAATGATTAATATGGCTCGGATTTTTAAAAGTAATAAGGCTTACCGCGACTTTGAGACCGGATTTGCATTATACGGATTTGCCTGGATGACCACCGTGGCTGTAATCACGATATATTTTGAAAAGGACCTTCATTTAAGTTATACATCCGTGGCATTTTACAAAAATGCTTACAACCTTCTTTCCATTCTCTTTTTTCCGTTCTTCGGAAAGTTGATCGGGCAAATCGATCCGCGGAAGTTTGCCATTTATACGTTTTTAGCATTAATTGCCTATTTTTTCTTCCTGGTTCTGACCAGAGCTTTTCCCGGATATTCAATGGTTGCAGGCGTTCAGCTTTATTACATGCTGATTCCTGCCTATATGGCACACGCAATTTTTGCCGCTGCAATGGGAATATTGTGGTATATCGGTTCCGCCTATTTCAGTAAAAATGAGGAAGCTGCCGATTATCATGCTATACATCTTACAATGACAGGAGTAAGGGCACTTTACGGACCGATTCTCGGAGTATTGTTTTACCAGTTGTTTGGCATAACCTGGACTTTTATTATTGCCATGATCGCATTGCTCGCTGCTGTTTGGGTAATGCACATCAGTATTCGAAAACATCCGGTTTAACTCACTATGCTGCTTTTTTGTATTTTCGCCAATAAATATCTCTCGTCATGAAACAGCGAATCAAGCCCTTTATAGTTGGATTGGTTTTCACCGTTAGCTCATTAATTCCTGCCCTGTCCCAATCAACAGCAGACTGGATTGGTGGCTTTCCTGACGGGTGTACTTCGATCACTGCAGGGAAGAGGGCAACTGCAGATGGTTCGGTTTTTACTTCACATACGGATGACAGTCACCGCACCAGGTCATCTGTTGAAATTGTTCCGCCAGCGGAATATCCCCGCGGATCTTCAACCGAGATGTACCGAAGGGTAAATGATGATACAAAGGCCATGCCTTCTTATGCATTCGTTAAAACCGGCGAAGTGCCACAGGTGCCTGAAACTTATGGATTTATAAATTCGGCTTATCCATGCATGAACCAATATCAACTGGGAATCGGTGAATCAACTTTTGGAGGACGCCCTGAATTGCGCTCCGTAAAGGGCTTGATTGATTGCCAGGATCTTATCAGACTTATGCTCGAGCGATGTAAAACTGCCAGGGAAGCCCTCGTGCTTACAGGTGGTATGCTTAAACAATTTGGATGGAATGATGCAGGTGAATGCCTGACCATTGCTGATAAGAATGAAGTTTGGCATCTTGAGATTGTGGGGCCCGGAAAAGATCAGACCGGTGCTGTCTGGGTTGCTCAAAGAGTACCGGATGATCATGTATCTGTTAATGCAAACGCAAGTACTATCAAGGAGGTGAATTTGTATGATCAGACAAATTTTATGGCCTCGGAAAATTTGTTTGAAGTCGCAAAAACAAATGGCTGGTGGAACGAAAATGAGACTTTCCGCTTCTGTTATGCCTATGCTCCGGAAAGCAGGTCTGGCCTGGCTTCCAGAAGGCGCGAATGGCGTGTGCTCAGCCTCTTTGCTCCGTCGCTTAAGCTTGATCCCAACTCTGAAAATTATCCTTTTTCCGTTAAACCGGAGAAACTTGTTACCAAAGAGGACCTGATCAGAATTTTTAAAGATTATTATGAAGGCACCGAATTTAATTTCATTAAGGACATAACTGTTACCGATGATCAGGGAAAAACTGTTATTTCACCAATGGCGAATCCTTTTATGCCTTATGATATGAACAAGATCTTTAAAATCAATGGAGGCTGGGGATGGATGGGAGAGCGGACAATTGCACGATGGTATACCATGTACGCTACAATAATTCAATGTCGAAGCTGGCTGCCTGATGATGTGGGCGGAATAGCCTGGCTTGCGCTTGACAATGTGGCATCCTCTATATATATACCCGTTTTTTGCGGGGTAACCGATTTGCCTCAATCCTATAAGGTGGATGGCAGGGTAACCGGATTTTCCAATGAATCGGCCTGGTGGGCATTTAACAGGTTGGGTACACTTGCAGCACAGCGCTGGGGTGATATGAGAAAGGATATTGATTCCGTTTGGCTCCCAAAGCAAAAAGAGATCTTCAGTCGCACCGGGGATCTGGAAAAGCAAATACAGGAAATAACTGTTAAGAATGACCGAAGGTCAATTCTGACTGAGTTTACTTCGGGCTGGGGCCAGGATGTTGTAAAAAGCGCATGGAAGCTGGGTGATTTCCTCTGGACAAAATATGATGAGAAATTCTAATCAATTATTGCTAAGTGAGTAAAAAGAAATTTTTTCTGGATGCCTTGAAGTATATCTTCTTCTTTGGTATCGGGATTGCACTGTTTATTTGGGTTTACCGCGGTCAGGACATGTCCGGCATTTGGGATGGCCTTTCCAGATTTAATTATGGGTGGATCGGTGCTTCACTGATTGCCTTTCTGTTGAGTCATCTCTTTCGTGCTATGCGCTGGAGAATGCTCATTGAATCTATTGGTTATAAGCCGGGTTTGCTTAATACTTTTCTATCCATTCTTGTAATGTATCTGGCAAATTCTGCCGTCACGCGGATGGGAGAAGTTACCCGTTGCGGAATCCTTAAAAAGTATGAGGGAGTGCCATTTACTTCCCAATTAGGTACCGTAATGATTGAACGTATTGTTGACGTAATCTTTCTTCTGATATTATTATTTGTTGTTCTGGTGCTGAATTGGGATGTTCTTTCGACCTTGATTAACCCTGATCCGGCAATGGTTTCCAGTAAGATTGGCTA
>CAILAQ010000854.1 GCA_903832165.1 uncultured Bacteroidota bacterium
GTACCGTGTGTTATCTGGGATACGGATCGCTTTATGAACAGTCGGAAGAATCATTGCCATTTATCGGCCGCGAGGTGAAACCATTGGAAATGCAGCGGGGATTCTTTGTAAAGCTTTCTTATCTGTTTCGCAAGTAATATCTGGAATAATGAGGCTCTTTTAACGCTATATTTGTCAGGAAGTTATTCGAAAATCAAGGAAATGGAGAACAAAATAATCCTGATCACCGGAGCCAATTCAGGAATCGGGAAAGCCACAGCGACTGCACTGGCAGAGATGGGTGCGCATGTGATAATGATGTCGCGCGACCTGGAGAGAGGCGAGGATGCCAGGCAGGAAGTTATGCGGATCAGCAGAAACAGTCAGGTTGACTTAATGCAGTGTGATCTTGCGAGTCTGGATGATATCAGGAGGTTTTCATTTGATTTCATTGCAAAATACAAGAGGCTGGATGTCCTGATCAATAATGCCGGAATATATACAGATAAAAGGATGAATACTGCTGATGGTTTTGAATATCAGTTCGGGGTTAATCATCTGGGACATTTCCTGTTGACCAGATTATTGCTTGGCCTGATGAAAACAAGCTCACCATCAAGGATTATCAATGTTGCGTCAGGAGCTCATTTCGGAGGAAGAATAGATTTTGATGATATTCAATCCGAGAAGAAATACTCAGGATGGAAAGCCTATGCGCAGGCAAAGCTGGCCAATATTCTCTTTACCTATGAGCTCACCCGCCGTCTGGCCGGTACAGGTATCACAGCGAACTGCCTGCACCCCGGATTTGTCAACAGCCGTTTTGCCGTTGACCGCTCAACCGGAAAAGCAAATATAATGATGAAACTGATGAAGCCCTTTACCATTGAGCCTGCTGTGGGGGCTGAAACTTCAGTTTATTTAGCAGCATCCCCGGAAGTGGAAGGGGTTACCGGTAAATACTTTGCCAAAAGAAAACAAAAGGCTTCTTCAAAAGCATCTTACGATTTGGTCACCGCGGAAAAACTCTGGAATATCAGTGATGCTCTTACCGCAAAATAAACTCTACTGAAGATGATTTCTGATAAAATTGTCATATCCGGTATCGGCTGTGCCCTTGCTGACTTTTTGTATTCCGGCGTTTCCTTCAGCAGCACAGACTTTGTAAAATATCAATCCAGGCAACCCGGAGATGGAGGATTATCGCCTGGGAAACTGGTTTTTACAGAAGAATTGGAACAGTACACCTCCGTTCCTTATCAACAGATATATCAGGATCTGACTAAAGGCAAAAAGCCTGATTCAGTCAATATTGGCGGACCCGGTCTGGTTTCGCTGATCAACACGGCACAGCTTCTCGATCCCGGGAATTTCAAGGTACGTTATTTTGGAGGAGCCGGGAATGATGATACCGCTGATTTCATTTTCGACCTGTTAAAAAAAACACCGCTGGACATATCAAATTATGAGAGAATCGGTGAAAGATTCACTCCTTTTACGCATGTACTTTCAGATCCATCCTATGACAACAATCACGGTGAAAGAACCTTTATCAATAATATCGGGGCGGCCTGGGATTTTACTCCTGATCTGCTGAATGATGATTTTTTTGATTCCGATATCGTTTGTCTGGGGGGCACAGCGCTCGTTCCCCGGATTCATGACTGCCTGACTGAACTTCTTGCCAGGGCAAAAAGCAATAACTGCCTGACCGTGGTCAATACCGTTTTTGATTTCCGCAATGAAAAAAGAAATCCCGGCAAACCCTGGCCTCTGGGTAATACCACCGAAAGTCTGAAACTTATCGACCTGTTAATCATGGATTGTGAGGAATCACTAAGGATCAGTGGTTCCGCGACCATTGAAGATGCTGCGGCCTATTTTGCCGGTGAGGATATTGCTTCATTTATTATCACCAATGGCATCAGGGATCTCTTTGCCTGGTCAAATGGGAAGGTTTTCACCAAAACCGGTCTGATACAACTTCCGGTCTCTCAGAATATTCTTGAAACGATTAAACAAAACCCGGAACTGAAAGGTGATACCACCGGTTGTGGAGACAATTTCGCCGGCGGGGCGATAGCTTCACTTGCCCGGCAGTTAAGATCCCATCAAAAGGGAGGATATGATTTTATGGAGGCCCTGGCCTGGGCAATCGCCTCAGGTGGATTCGCATGTTTCTATCTGGGCGGAACTTATGTTGAAAAGCATGCAGGTGAAAAACTGGCCAGAATCAGTGATCTTGTGAAGAAATATAACCGCCAAATATCTCAATAGTGGCTAAAAACCCCCACCATAAACTGGTACTGTTCGGAGCAGGCAAGATTGGACGGTCATTTATCGGTCAGTTATTTAGCCGCGGAGGGTATGAGGTGGTGTTTATTGACACCTTCAAACCCGTTATCGACGAACTCAACCGACGTGGAAATTACAATGTCATAATTAAAGGGGACCAAACCCAAGTCCTGAATATCGGCAATGTCCGTGGAGTTTACGCGCTTGATTCCGATAAAGTGACTGATGAAATCGCAACAGCGGATACTCTCGCCGTTTCGGTTGGAATTGCCGGCTTAGGTGCTGTCATTCCATTAATTGCGAAAGGGTTACTTGCCCGATATCAAGCCGATCCTGAAAATCCTCTGGATATCATTATCGCGGAGAATCTGAGGAATGCTGCCGAGTATATGCGGCAGGAACTTTTGCGGCAATTGCCCCCACTTTATCCGCTCCCGAAACTGGTGGGGCTGGTAGAGACCAGCATAGGAAAAATGGTACCTATCATGCTGGAAAAGGATGTCGAGGAAGACATTTTGCAGGTGTTTGCTGAGCCCTATAACACACTGATCCTGGATAAATTGGCATTCAAAAATCAAATTCCTGTGATTTCCGGACTTTCACCGAAAGAGAATATGAAAGCCTGGGTAGACAGGAAACTTTTCATCCACAACCTCGGTCATGCAGCCACCGCATATCTTGGGTACCTGTACAATCACGAATTCATCTACCTGTATGAAGCGCTTGGTATGCCTGAGATAAAAAGCACAGTCAGGAACACCATGCTCCAGGCTGCTGATATATTGCTTTGCAAGTATCCTGATGAATTTACGGTCGAATCATTAACCGCTCATATTGATGATTTGCTTAACCGATTCCGGAACAAAGCTTTAGGCGACACCATTTTTCGTGTGGGTTGCGACCTGATGCGAAAGCTCGGACCGGAGGACAGGCTTGCCGGTGCCATAAGGCTGGCCATTGACCAGATTCTGCCTTACGATAAGATTCTTTATGTGCTGGTCTCAAGCTGCTATTTCGGTGCAACGGACGAAAATGGCAAAAGATTTCCCGGGGATGAGGAATTCATCGAAAAATCATCAAAAGGTATCAAATTCATCCTTTCAGACGTATGCGGATTCGATGCAGAACTTCACCCGGAACTTTACCATAATGCAAAAATTCTGGAGCAAAAATTATCCAATCGCTCTATCATTCAGCATCGTTTTTAATAGAATAAACAGCAAATTTATTATCGTAATTAAAAGGACCATTATGAAAACTAAATTACTGATTTTCAGCATTTTTATCTCGATTTCCTTTACAGCATTCACACAGGTCGCTCCCATGGGCCAGGTTCTGGAAGGCCTGTCAATGAAAAGTTCGATTCTCGGTCATGCAGTGAACTTTGCTGTTTACCTTCCTCCGGATTATAAAGAAGGTGCCAGGTTGTATCCTGTTGTATATCTTTTGCATGGATATACCGATAATGAATCCGGATGGATTCAGTTCGGAGAAATAAATCTGACTGCCGACAGGGCCATTGAGGCCCGTGAAATCCCACCTATGATTATCGTGATGCCTGATGCAAAAGCCACCTGGTACATGAATAATGCTGATGGATCAGAAAAATATGAAGACATGTTCATTCAGGAATTCATCCCCTATATCGATAAGAATTACCGGACCCGGGCCACAAAGGAATTCCGGGGTATTGCAGGTTTGTCGATGGGTGGATTCGGATCCCTGTTATATTCCATGAAGCACCCAGATACGTTTGTCGCTTGCGCAGCTTACAGTGCAGCAGTCTGGACCGAGGAAGAAATGAAAGCAAAACCTTTTGGCAACCGTGACGGATTGTTTGAAAAACTCTTTGGTCTCACTCCTGACAAATCATTTCTTACCGCACATTACAGAGCTAACAGCATTCTCGATCTGGCATCCACTGTACCAAAGGATCAAATTGAAAAGGTGAGACTTTATATCGATTGCGGAGACGATGATTTTCTTTACAAAGGCAACTCGGCACTTCATGTGCTTTTACGCGACAAGCAAATCAAGCATGAATATCGCACCCGCGATGGGGGTCATAGCTGGATTTACTGGCGGACGGGGATCATTGACGGACTCCGGTTTATCGGGGAGAGTTTTCATCGATAGACGCTGAAGGAGACGGAAGACAGGAGACGTTAAAAGGGGAACCAGCATGAAATTAATTCCAGTATTGCTCATTTCATTTTTTTTGATTGCTGCTAAAGGGTACTCACAGGATGCGCGTATCAGTTTCTCGAGCGATGATCAGGCACTGGTCAAAGGGTTTGAATGGGCAAAAAAGCAAGCCATGGCTTATGTTTTTCGAGGCAATGATCCGGTGGGACCATGGTATGAGGCAGCCCTTCCGAACCGAGAAGCATTCTGCATGCGGGATGTTTCTCATCAGCTCGCTGGTGCGCAGTTGCTCGGGCTGGCCGATATCAATAAGAATTTGTTATCAAAGTTTGCCGCAGCAATAGCAGAAAGTCGCGACTGGTGTGGTTATTGGGAGATTAACAGATATAACCTTCCGGCACCCGTTGACTATAAATCAGATAAGGATTTCTGGTACAACCTTCCGGCAAATTTCGACATTATAGACGCCTGCTATCGGGCATGGCTTTGGACCGGTGACAAAACTTATATCAATGATCCCGTTTTCCTGAATTTCTACGAAAAATCGCTGAATGAATATGTCAGACGATGGGATCCGGATGGTGATGGTTTGATGGAGGGCTGTCCCGATAGTACCAGCAGCCGGGGGCTGAGTTCCTATAATGAGGAGAAGTATGGAAAAGTTGGTATCGACCTGCTTGCCGCACAATACATTGCAAACCTTGACTATTCTAAAATCCTGACCTTGAGAAATCGGCCAGCCCAATCAAAAGATTATCTCGGGAGAGCAGAAAAAATTAAGACCCACATTAATACAGGATGGTGGGATTCGGAAAACAAGCTCTATCATCATTACATGCAATATAACGGCAAATGGCTGGACGACAAACAGATGATGTCGTTTTTATTAAGATGGGATGTGGTTCCGGAGAAGAGGGCTCCTGCAGTGACAGATCACCTGATTTCAGTTGTTTCGGCAACAGGTATGGAGATGAATACATACTACCCGTTGGAAACTTACCGTTTCGGAAAAGCCGAAGAAGCATATAAACTTTTAGTAAGACTGGTATCACCGGACCTTAAGCGCCGCGAATACCCGGAAGTTTCCTTCGCTGCCATAGAAACCTTTGCCATGGGACTCATGGGAATCAAGGCTGATGCAGCCACACTGACTATCCGTACAAAATCGAGATTAACTTCTGCAACAGCCTGGGCCCAATTAAAAAATATGCCAGTATTCGACGGGACAATCACCGTTATGCATGAAGGCCATTTGAAATCCACCCTGACAAATAATACCGGGAGTTTGATCAAGTGGGAGATACAAGGTAAAAATGGGTCAATCAGAATATTTCCGGTAAAATCCGGAGAAACAAAACAGGTCCATCTGTAACATCAGAGAAACAGATTCGTAGAAGACTTCAGATAGAAGACCTCATAATGAAGCGCTTATTGAAGACCATACTATTCTGCGCGGTCATTTGCCTGCTGTTCGGGGATTGCCAGAAAGAAAGCAGCTTTGCTCCATTTTGCAATCCTGACAGATGGTTCCCCCTTAAAGCAGGCAATTACTGGGTATACAATAATTCCAGAGTGTACGACGACGGCAGGGTTTTTGAGCAGAAAACCGACAGTATGTATATTTCATCAGACAC
>CAILAQ010000855.1 GCA_903832165.1 uncultured Bacteroidota bacterium
GGGCAATTTTGTCATTAAAACCGATGCGCCTGAACTGATGCCGCGGAAGGTCAGGCTAATGATGGAGATCAATCAGCCCTGGGACTGGAACGAATTCTGGACCAATGATTTGTATGATGACCCGGATTACAGGACGTCCTGTCAGCCTTCGCTTATTTATTCTGTTTCGATTGACCTTGACAAACCGGAAGCTGAGTATTTTTTGAATCCCATCGGTCACGGCCAGTATGCAGGAAAAGATGGGAAACTATACACTGATTTAAGGACAATGACCACAGCGTTGAAGATCATTGATCATGTTAGTATTAAACTGATCAGCGGGAAAAACTGATATGAAAACCAAGACGCTAAAATCAGGGGCATTGATATTCATGCTGGTCTTTTCCATTATTTCAATTCAGCCATTAACCGCGCAGAAATCCGGAAAGATTCAGGGAAAAATCATTGATGCGAGTACTAACCAGACCTTACCGTTTGTAAACGTAGTGGTGAATGACACCAAAATCGGGGCCACCAGCGACCTTGATGGCAATTTCATCATAACCGGCCTGGCGCCGGGATTCGTTGTGCTCAAGGCCTCATTTATCGGCTATGAAGATGGGTTTTCCACAGAAATCCAGGTAACCAATGCCAACGTTTCCTTCGTTGAAATTAAGCTTGCTGCCAAGGACAACAAGCTCAAGGAAGTAATTGTTCAGGCCTCTCAATTCAGAAAAACAGAAGAGAGTCCTGTGTCGCTGACCCGAATTGGTGTCAGTGAAATCGAGACCAATCCCGGAAGCAACCGTGATATTGCAAAAGTTATCCGATCATTTCCGGGTGTAGGAGCCGGTGCATCCTTCCGCAGCGACATTATTGTTCGCGGCGGTGGTCCGAACGAAAGCCGTTTTTATCTTGACGGAATTGAGATACCAAACCTGAATCACTTTGCCACGCAGGGATCATCAGGAGGAGCTGTAGGGATATTGAATGCCGACTTAATCAATGGTGTGAACTTTTATTCCGGAGCTTTTCCTGCATCAAGAGGAAATGCGCTCAGCGGGGTATTTGAATTTACCCAGCAGGATGGCAATCCGGACAAGCTTAAACTAAGAGGAACATTAGGTGCTTCGGAGGTCAGTCTGACGCTTGACGGCCCGATTGGTGAAAAGACATCAGTAATATTTTCTGCACGGCGCAGTTACCTTTCTTTCCTTTTCAATCTGATCGGACTGCCATTCCTTCCAACCTTTAATGATTACCAGTTGAAGGTCAAGAGCAAGATCAATGCGAAGAATGAAATTTCCGTTGTTTCTATCGGGGCGCTTGATCAGTTCAAGCTGAATCTTGGCATCAAGAACCCGACCCGTGAGCAGGAATATATCCTTTCCAATATTCCGGTTAATGAACAGTGGAATTATGCCATCGGAGGAGTTTACAAGCATTTCGGCAACAAGGGTTTTCAAACCTTTGTTCTGAGCCGTAACATGCTAAATAACAGGACTTATAAATATCCTGAAAATGACGAGACCCGTCCAAA
>CAILAQ010000856.1 GCA_903832165.1 uncultured Bacteroidota bacterium
ACAGCAAAAACTTCATTGATCGATATTGTTACCATACTAATTGGACTAACAGTAGGAGCATCAACCCAGGCTGATGTATTCCTGACCTCAAAATCACTTATGATTTTTGCGCTTGGTGCAATTTCTTTTATGGTTGCAACAGCCGGTGGGGTGTCGTTCGCTAAATTGATGAATCTGTTTCTGAAACCGGAAAACAGGGTGAATCCGCTCATCGGATCTGCCGGAGTTTCGGCGGTTCCCGCTGCTGCCAGGGTATCTCAGGTTGAAGGCCTTCGCGCCGATCCTGCCAATCACCTCCTTATGCACGCCATGGGACCAAATGTTGCCGGAGTGATCGGCAGTGCAGTCGCCGCGGGTATAATGCTGAGTTTCCTTCTTTGATATAAAGTTTAAAACCTTTTGGTAAGATCCCTGCTTCGGCAGGGATCTTTTTTTACAAAATCCTATCTTTGTGTTAAACCAAATCCAATCCAAAGTGAATTTCAAGAAATCTATTGGCACGGCTGGCAATTCTGGAGGAAAAACCAGGTCGGATTGCCAGGTTATCGTCGAATCGGCTGATTCCGGCGGAATTGTTATCGATCTTAAAAGTAAGGTTAAGGTTTTATACGGTAAAGATATATCAAGGCAAATACATGAAATACTGGGTTTCTATGGAATCGTAAATGCCCGCGTTACTCTTGTTGACAGCGGTGCCCTTTCGTGGGTTATTGCTGCCAGAATTGAATCGGCAGTTCGTGATCTCAGCGATACCAATCTTTCATGGCTTATGCCGGTCCATACAAACATGATCAAGCCAACACAGGCCGACAAGAGGAGGTTCTCGAGGCTATATCTGCCGGGCAACTCGCCAAGCCTGATGATCAATGCTTTTCTTCATAAACCTGACGGATTGATTCTGGATCTCGAAGATTCTGTGGCTCCTGAAAAGAAACCGGAAGCTCGTGTCCTGGTCAGAAATGCATTGCGTTCACTGGATTTCGGAACAACTGAAAGAATGGTCCGCATCAACCAGTTGCCCGCCGGACTCGAAGATCTTGATTGGTTAATTCCTCATGGGGTGAATCTTGTTCTGCTTCCAAAATGTGAGCTGGCCAGTCAGGTTTTAGCTGTCGTCGAAAGAATTGATCAAATTCAAAGTCGGGAAAACCTTAATGGCAATGTTTGGATAATGCCGATCATTGAAAGCGCCGGGGGAATTGCCAATGCTGTGGAAATCGCATCCGTTTCAAACAAGGTGGTTGCTCTTGCAATTGGATTGGAGGATTTTACGGCAGACCTGGGCGTACGGAGAACAGCCGAAGGAACAGAATCATTGTTTGCAAGGTCAGCTTTAGTTATAGCGGCAAAAGCCGCAGGAATTCAGGCTATTGATTCGGTTTTTTCCGATGTTGATGATATGGTTGGATTAAGAGATAATGTTATAAGATCCAGGGCAATGGGATTTGATGGGATGGGATGTATTCATCCACGGCAGATTCCTGTCATCCATGAAAATTTTGCCCCCGACTCTGAAGAAATTGAAAAGGCTAAAAAGATTGTAGTCGCGTTTAAGGAGGCACAGGCAAACGGGCTCGGTGTAGTATCGCTTGGATCAAAAATGATTGATCCTCCTGTCGTTAAGCGTGCGCAGAGAACAATCGACCTGGCTATTGAACTTTCGATGATTGAAAATAACTGGTATGAAAATCTTTCCCTATGACAAAGAAATATGATAAACTGGTGACTAATGCAGCCGGCCGGGTCGTTCCTGAGATTATCAATGGTCAGCCGGCCGTTCCTTTTATGGGTGTGGGAAAGTATAAACCAACCGGGCACACATATGGGCCGGTGATCTCTTCTTGTGCTGATTATCCTCCCGATGGAAACAAACTTCTGACTTCGCTCCGGGAGGCTCTCGAGATGTGCGGACTGAGGGATGGTATGACCATATCAACGCATCATCATTTCAGAGATGGAGACCTCGTTGCTAATCAAATATTCGATATAGCTCATGATCTGGGAGTTAAAAACCTGATTTGGGCCCCTTCCGCTTCTTTCCCTTGTCACGAATATCTTATAAAATACCTTCAGGATGGAACCATCAACAGGATAGAGGGCAGTATGAACGGACCCCTTGGAAAATTTACCTCCTTAGGAAAAATGACTGGACTGGCAGTCCTTCGCTCTCATGGAGGCCGATATCAGGCGATCCAGGATGGTGAGCTGAAAATTGATATTACAGTTATCGGTGCCACCTGTTGCGATCCTTTCGGGAATGCAAACGGACTCAACGGGACCTCCGCCAGCGGTGGCCTTGGTTTTGCCCTGGCGGATTCTCAATATGCTGGCAAAGTGATCGTTGTGACTGATAACCTGGTAGATTTCCCGTGTGTTCCATGGCAGATTCAGGGAAATTATGTCGATTATACTGTTTTGGTCGATAAGGTTGGAATACCTGAAAAAATTGTCTCCGGAACCACGCAGATTACCAAAAGCCCTGACAGACTGCTACTGGCCGAGATGACAGCACGTTTTTGCGAGGTTGCTGGCATAATCCGCGAGGGGTTTTCATTTCAGGCAGGGGCGGGCGGTACAGCTCTGGCTGTTGGTGATTTCTTTTACAAAATTATGAAGGATAAGGGTATCAAAGCCCGTTTTGCCAGAGGAGGCAGTAACCTTTACCTGGTTAAAATGCTTGAAGAGGGATATCTTGATTTCATCCTCGATGGTCAAACTTTTGATCTGGATGGAGTGAGATCTATGGCTATGAACCCCAATCATTTGATGACCACCCCGTTTACCAGCTATAATTATCACGGAAAGGGAAACTTTGCCGGATTGGTCGATGTTGCTATTCTCGGCGCAACTGAAATTGATCTCGACTTTAATGGAAATGTCGTTACCCATTCCGACGGCTACCTGCTGCATGGGATCGGAGGATGGCAAAACTGTCTTTTTTCGAAAACTGTTATTATTCCGATTCCGCTGTTCAGAGATCGGATTCCGGTTATTGTTGACAAGGTAACTACGCTTTGCGGACCAGGAGAACTGATTGATGTGATTGTAACGGAAAGAGGCATTTGCATCAATCCGCTTCGTACCGACCTGATTGAAAAGGTTCAGGGCTCAAACCTGCCGCTGGTAACGATTGGCGAACTTAAGGAGGAAGCTGAAAGAATTTGCGGGAAGCCTGAGAAGCCTGATTTCATCAATGAAATTGTAGCAGCCATTAAATGGGTGGATGGAACTGTGATAGATTCAGTCTGGAAACTGGCAGAATAAATATGACAAAATAAAAAAAGCCGGCGTAAGCCGGCTTTTCTATAAGAAGTTGCTGTTAAACCGGGCTAATGGCTTCAACAGGGCAAACATCTGCGCATGCGCCACAATCGGTGCATTCGTCCGGATTGATTTTGTAAATATCACCTTCGGCAATTGCTTCTACCGGACATTCATCAATGCAGGTTCCACAAGCGGTGCAGTCATCGTTAATTATGTATGCCATTTTTGATTTTTTTTATTTTGCGGTACAAAGGTAAAGGAATTTTAAAAATAAACAATTCATAAAGTTTTTTGTAATGTGTAATAGTAAAAAAGTTTCTCCGGACGAATGATAATCTGTCATTATTTCGGTACTTTGAAACTCTGATTCAACCATCAAAAGATATTCTTATATGAGCTTTTTGCAATTTGATAAAACTCAGCTAATTAACCTTGAATATAGTCTTTCGAAAGAAATACTGCTGGCTAATCCGTCAGGGGCTTATGCCAGTTCAACAATAATTGGCTGTAATACAAGAAAATATCATGGACTTCTTGTGGCTCCAATCACAGATTATGACGGTGGCCGGCATGTAATTCTATCGTCGCTCGATGAAACTGTCATTCAGCATGACCAGGAGTTTAATCTTGGAATCCACAAATACCCCGGTGAATATTATCCGAAAGGACATAAATATGCC
>CAILAQ010000857.1 GCA_903832165.1 uncultured Bacteroidota bacterium
TTCCAAGGACTCAGCCGGTGAATGGACCGATAAATTCAAAGTTGATTACCGGTTTAACCTGGCATTTGACCAGAATGAGATTGCGCTTCCCTTTGTATGGGAGGGTAAGGTACCGGTTCACATGTACCTTGGATTCATGGCGTGGAGGTGGAATAATTCGACAAAAGAATGGTACGAAAAGGTGAAACTGGATTACTATTATTCTGAATTTACCGGAAGCGGAATCGATCCGATTACCCAAATTCAACCGATCCTTATCTACCCTAACCCGGTTACAGATTTCATCGTTATTGAAACAGAACAGCCGGCAAAACCGATGCTTTTCGAGCTGACAGACATTACCGGGAAGCAAGTAATTTCCATAACCCTGAACGGGGCACGGAATCAGGTTTCAGTATCCGGATTGCCGGATGGTTTGTACCTGTATCGCATTATCCGAAATGGCGGATCCTATCAGGGCAAAGTCATAAAAAGGTAGGCAACGGAACTTTCAGTTTCCTCCTGTTCAGAACAGCTGAAATTCGCCAATCGTAGGAACTTCATTGGCTTCCAGGATATTCAGGCGGAACTTTTGCGCCTTTACCGCTCGTGGAAATTTAACCTTCAGATAAGAGCCGATCGACTCGCCTGAACCAATCGCTTTCCACTCATTTCCCTGATAAGCCTCAATGATAAACTTCCTGACACGGACAAATTCGCCTTCGTCAATCAAGGCCGAGGTTATGGTTTTTTCGCTTCCGAGGTCGATTTCAAGCCACCCCGAACGACTGTCTTTTACCGCTCCCCAACGAGTGGAAAAGTTATTGTCGGTAGCTTTTCCTGCTTCATATCCCGGCTGAGACCAGGTGGATGAAGCAGTAGCCTTCCCGGCCAGCGGAACCGGCATGGCAATTTTCCCACTGATCATATTGCCGACCTCACGAAGGGTTTTAACGTCGATATCACGTATTTCACCTTTATAGTCAGGCCCAACATCCAGAGAAAAAATATTTTTGAATTTAACGGCCCCAAGATAATCGCGATAAATTTTTTCAGGCGACATACACAGATTATCATGCACCGGAAGAGAATAAAACCACATGGCGCCACCCTTATGCCCGGGCAGAATCGGATAGGTGAATTCCGCGGCGATATAGCCCTTATAGCCTTCAGCCCCCTTGTTATATCCTGCTCCCGAAAAATCATCCAGTGCTGAAGGACCGCCCATTTCGCCCAGGCGGATGCGGCCCGAAGGTTCACCGTGGTTGTATCCGGGCAAACAATCGGGCTGAAACTCAGCAACCCATTTATCGGTTTCCGCATGACTCAACCCGCCATCCCCCTGCGCATGATCGAACCAGATATATTCAATCGGCCCGTATCCGGTGAGCAACTCTTTCAGCTGCGCCTTCTTGATCTCCGGATTTATACCTCCATTGGTGGAAAAAACCGCCCCCGGGAAATTCCAGTCGCCCTCCGAAAAATAGAGCGCGAGTTTTATTCCGTATTTGTCGCATGATTTCCGGAGCTTGGCCAGCACATCAATTCCTAACGGACTGTTGGTTACCTTTTTATCAGAAGTTTTAGTGTCCCACAAACAAAACCCATCGTGGTGCTTGGTCAGGAAAAGAATATAATTCATGCCGGCATCCTTAGCCACCTGACACCACTGGTCGGTGTTGCAACCGGTTGCCTTGAAATAGGAAGCATTCTTTCCTTCTGTCGGAGTCCATTCCTGGCCCGAAAAGGTACTGAACGACCAGCAGATAAACATGCCGAACTTCATATCTGCAATCTGCTGAGCGCGTATTTCATCGTTGGTTTTTACAGGCGGTTGTTTTTGCCCGTTACTCTGAAAAGTCGATAAACCAAATAGCAATAGTAAAGGAAGGATAGCTTTTTTCATTTGAACCTGCAGTTTTTTTTGTTACTTCACCCGTATGTGAAGATAATATGACTTTAACAGAAACCAATCATGATACCAGCACATCCGGAGCAGCATTGTACCATGACCCGCAAAATACTTAAGGAGGAACAATGGCCGGAATGAAGACAGCTGCAGCAGCCATTGGTCTGGCTGGAGAATGAATTTATCGGATGACAACTATTTTTTTAGCCAAAACAGTTATGCAATCCTTCAGAAGGTCGATTCTGTTATTCATCCTGATAATGTCAGGATCATATCTTTTCAGTCAGTATCAGCCTGTTATTATCAATCAATTCCAGATAGGGGCGGATCTCTCCCTCGCAAAATCAATTATTGATAAAGGCGGTATTTATTATGCTGATGATAAAAAGGCCGACCTTTTCGAAACATTCAAAAATAAGAAATTCGAATATGCCCGTTTGCGGCTGTTCCATAAGCCTGATGGCCTGAGTTCCAACGGCACAGTAAACTCAATGCCCTATACTATTGCACTGGCTAAGGTCATCAAAGCCTCCGGGATGAAATTGCTGCTGGATTTTCATTACAGTGATACCTGGGCCGATCCTTCCAAACAAACAAAGCCCGCTGCCTGGAGCAATCTGAATTTTACCACATTGAACGACAGCGTTTATGCCTACACAAAAATAACGATGAACATATTTGCGGAAAATGGTGTTTACCCCGATATGGTTCAAGCTGGCAATGAAATCAGCCATGGTATGCTATGGCCCGATGGTGCCAGCTGGACAGGAAATAAATCCAACTACCGAAATTTTTCAACCTTGCTTAAATCAGCAATCCGCGGAATTCGCGAGTCAGATAACGGATCAGGAATACCCATTCTACTGCATGCCGCTACAGGTGGCTCATTATCAGATACCCGGATTTTCATCGACAGCCTCGTAAAATACAATGTTGAGTTCGATGCAATCGGCTTAAGCTACTACATTGAATATCACGGCATAATGTCGCAGCTCGACGAAAATATTGCCTACCTGAACTCCCATTACAACCAAAACATCATTATTGCGGAAACCAATTACCGGTCCGATGGCATTCTTCCTTCGGGGAGCGTTATTACTCAAAGCCAGCTGCCATTTCCCCTGACGTTACAGGGTCAGTATGACTATTTGCAGGCACTGTACCGTTTGACAAAGAAATATCCAAAAGTTAAGGGGATCTATTACTGGGGTGGAGAGCTGATCTGGGCAGGCGACATTGGCGGCTCTTACTCTTCGCTGTTTAACTGGGATGGAAAGGCGCGAAAAGCCCTGAATGCATTTCAGGACCTGGCAACTGGCGGCGTTTCTTCTCCAAATTCCACAAGTCAGGTTACAATTTTTTTGGATTCAGATAGTCACCTTGAAATCAGGTCTAATGCGGAGATGTCCCCAGGTAACATTTTGAAAATTCTTGATCTGGAGGGAAGAACTATCTATCAAAAGCCATTGACCGGAAACGTCACACAGCTCGATCTTAAATCAACACCTATGGGTCTTTACGTAGTTGAGATTTTGAATAAAGGAAATATCCTGTTCAGTGAAAAGGTGTTGTTAAAATAAGAATAAGGCTAGAATTTGGGGCTGATTAAGCTCATTATCCAGAAGCACAAAGCACCGACCAATGCTGATGCCGGTATGGTTAGTATCCACGCATAAATGATATTAAAAGCAGTTTTCCAGTTGATATTGGCCATATTTTTCACAGACCCTACACCGATAATTGAACCGGCAATAGTATGAGTTGTTGAAATGGGTATGCCCATATTTGTTGCAAGAAAGATAGTAAAAGCGCCTGCTGTCTCAGCGCAAAAACCATGAACCGGTTTAAGCTGGGTGAGTTTCATTCCCATTGTTTTGACAATTCTCCAACCACCTAAGGCAGTTCCGACTGCCATTGCCAGATGACAGGAAAGGATTATCCACAAGGTATCTCCGCTGAAAATGGAAAGTTGATGTTCAGGTTTCATCATACCTGCAGCTACCAATAAGGCTACAATGATACCCATCGTTTTCTGGGCATCATTACCACCATGTCCCAGGGAATAAAGCGCCGCCGAAAACAGCTGACCTTTGCGGAAGAACCCGTCCACTTTTCGTGGCCTCCACTTTCGGAATATCCAGTAAACGGCGACCATAAACACAAAAGCAATGGCGAATCCGATCAAGGGGGCGAGCGGGATAAAGGTCGCTGTCTGGATGATTTTCTCCCAGCGGATAATATCCGGACCCTTGAACATTAACCCTGCACCGGTTAAACCACCGATCAAAGCATGGGATGAACTGGTAGGCAGACCAAACCACCAGGTGATCAAATCCCACACGATAGCTCCGAGCAACCCTGCCAAAACCACGTAGATGAAGGCAGAATTCGACGAATCAATAATTACAATTTTGGAAATCGTGTTTGCTACTTTGGGAGCAAAAACAAACATCGCTACGAAATTAAAAAATGCAGCCCATAAAACAGCTAGTCTTGGAGATAAAACATGTGTGGAAACAATGGTTGCCACAGAATTTGCAGCATCATGAAATCCATTGATGACATCAAAGATAAGCGCAACCGCAACAACCAGAATAACGATGAGCAACATTGAATCCATTAGTGTAAAATTGCTTTAAATGTCCCCAAAGATAGATGAATAATGACTCAAGATTTCCCCAATGTTACCAAATTGTTAAATCTTTACTTACAGAATAAAGGGTATAATGGCTTTTCGGCTAGCGGGGTAATTTCCGAAATGTTGTTTATACCATTTGTGATGTGAAAGCGCCCTTGGAAGAAGATTGGCGATAGTCCATGCCAGAAACGAAATGGCAGCCAGATTCCAGCACATAATCGCAAAACCGGTCCACTCAATTATTTCTCCTAAATGATTAGGGCAGCTAACAAAACCAAACAATCCCCCTTCCGGTATTTTATAACCGGTTTCACCGGGCTTGCGCAGGTGAATCAGACGGTTATCATAATCCCAGTTGATATAAACCCCGCCAATGAACAAAAGGGCACCGAAAATAAATCTCGCCCCAATCAAATCACTGACTGAATATTGCCCGAAGTTTGCAAAATAATAACCGATCAGGGATCCGTTCACCAGGTTGAAAAATATAGCCAGAACCATGATCAGTAAAGGCATTTTCTTCGCTCTTGTCCGCAGCCGCATTGGAAAAACAAAGGTGCGGTTCACATAATGAAAAAGATAAAGAGAGATCAGCGTCCACGACATCGCATTTTGTCGGGGGATGCTGGTCAGAACAAAATAGAGCAGCAAAATCATTCCCGGGGCTTCCATAAAGACCCAACCCAGTTTGTTATTGATCTGCGGCCCCCACCTGGATGAGGTGTGCCGGCCATAAGGAGCAGGTATTTTAAGCAACAGAAGGAAGGCGAGCGCACCGATGGTCATCCATAAAAAGATCAGTTCCTGAAAAGTATCGTAGATCATAATTGGAAATTATAAAAGGTAACCTTCTTGTTTAAACCAGCTTATCGAATCGGAAATTGTTTCATTAAGCGGCCGGCACTGATAATCAAGCTCTTTCTCCGCTTTCAGGCTGCTTATTCTTTTATTGCCGTGTGTCATGGTATAGATCGATTCTTTTGTGTACAACGGTTGCTGCCGCATTAATGCAGCCATCAGAAGGATAAATGGCAACCCCAGGTATCCAGCCCATGCCGGTAAAACAAGAACCCTTCCATGGTCGCCCCTGATATTCATGATGATTTTTTTCACCTCCTCCAGACTGTGCCATTTCCCTCCCAGCAAATAGGAGTGCCCGCTACGGCCTTTATCAATGGCATAGACCATGGCCGACGCAACATCGCGTACATCACAAAAATCAAAGCCACCGTTGATGAGCATCGGGATCTTTCTGTTATAAATATCCATGATCGCCTTGCCAATCAAAGAAGGTTTGCTGTCGAACGGCCCGATCACCGCTGTGGGATTTAAAACCACTACCTCCATCTGATCAGAGGAATGCTGAAGAACAAATTGCTGCGCATCCCGCTTGGATTGATCATACCGGGGTGCATTCCCTGAGCAGAACTCACTTTCTTCATTCAGTAATCCATCCGCCGTATTGTGGTTATAGGCATGTATGGAACTCAGGTGAATAAAGCGTTTTACGCCTGCCTCTCTTGCAGAATTGAAGATATTCATGGTGCCATTCACATTCGTATCATAAACCGAAGCATCCCGGTTACTGTTCAGTGAAATCCGGGCGGCACAGTGAATCACCGCATCGCAGTCCCTTACCAGATTGTTCAATGAAGATATATCGGAAAGGCTGCCCCTAACAGTTTCCAGTGCCGGTAAACCAGTGTTGGGCTCCTGTTTGTAAACCAATGCCCGCACACGGTAACCCTTGGTAATCAGTAACGGAATTACTGTCGAGGCAAGATGGCCCGCCGAACCTGTGATGGCGATAATATTTTCCTTTGCCATAATTTTGATGCCAAATATACAAATATGGAGATGATTAAATCTTTGGGAAAAGATCGATGAAAGACTGAGCAGGAACTTTGGCCGGAATAAGAACAGCTGCTGCTGTTGGTCCATGCACCAATGATGGACCCGGCAATTGTATGAGTGGTTGAAATAGGAATGCCCATGTGCGTTACGAGGAAGATGTTAAAGGCGCCTATCTGTTTTCAATTTTCCGCCTGAGCCCAAGTATGCTGCTGAATGGGGATTGAACGATGATCATGTTGGAAATCCAGGCGGGAACGCTACCTGCAGGATCAATATAACCCTCAAGAACAACCTGAGTCGAATTCTCTCCGGCAGGCGATATGATCCATGATTGCCTGTAATCCCTGATGCGAACCAGTTCCCCGTCACTTGGTGCACCGGTCTTCAGCGCAACCGAAGTAACTGTATAAACTCTTTTTGCCTGATCCATGACCACAGTAACATCTGCATAAAGTTCGCGATTTGACACGGGCCAGGGTGAATCAAAGACGAGGTAGTATTTTGCCCGCTTGTTCTTCTCATAAGCCAGCACCTTGACCAGGATAAGATTTTCATCCCACCAATCATTATGATTCCCATCTTCGATCACGGAGAAGACCCTTTCTACCGGAGCCTTTATCGTGGCTATCCCTCTAAATTCTTTCAGGGGCTTCCCTGCTTCCTTACGAGTATATATCTTAATGCCATCCTGTTCCTTCGCATATTCCCACGATTGGGCTGCAAGAGAACCAGCAAGCCCATGGAGAAGGAATAGCAGGCCAAGCTTAAATCTTAAATCCATCATCAGGTCGATTACTCTCTTTTGCAAGATATGAGAGAAACGTTTCATTAAGAGATTTCGGTATGAGAAGCAATCAAAAATTTTCTCCGGCATTCATTGGATTGCGACCATCCATTTCAACCTGCTTTATGATATTTTCGTCAAATAGTTTACCTGCCAAGTGCAATGATCTGCCAGCAAAACCTAACTTCGTGAATCATTAAACAATCACCAGATGATCAGAAATTTTACGCTTCTGGCTCTAAGCCTCCTCATGGCATTTAACCTGAGCGGACAACAAAAATCAAAAA